>JAHZHG010000195.1:4963-5771 GCA_019420425.1 Clostridiales bacterium | reverse complement strand
AAAATATACTGAATGAATTATCCGTCCAATATCATCTTGTCCGCCAGGCTGCGATTACGCAGGAGATTACGGAAGTATCGGCTGGAGCAAAGGCACAGAAAAGGAAGAAAGCAGAAGGAAGTGACTAGGAAGTGACGAAGATGAATACAGGAAAAATTGTGCAGGTGTCCGGGCCCGTTATCGACGTCGAATTTGCGGACGGGCAGCTGCCGAAAATCTACGATGCGCTTTCCGTCAGCGTAAACGGAAAAGAGCGGGTAATGGAGGTTGAGCAGCATATAGGAAAAGGGACTGTGCGGTGCATCATGCTGGCAGAAAGCGAAGGGCTTGCCCGGGGGATGGAGGTAAACGCAGACGGCGGAGAAATTCAGGTTCCGGTGGGGGAATGTACGCTTGGCCGGATGTTTAACGTGCTCGGGGAACCGATCGACGGCGGCGGGCATATTCCGGAGGAAAAGGAACGATGGAAAATCCACCGGAAAGCGCCTGCGTTTGAAGAGCAGAGTCCGGCCGTGGAGATACTGGAGACAGGGATCAAGGTTATCGACCTTCTGGAGCCATATCCGAAGGGCGGAAAAATCGGCCTGTTCGGAGGGGCCGGCGTCGGAAAGACGGTCTTAATCCAGGAATTGATCCATAATGTGGCAATGGAGCATGGCGGATATTCTATTTTTACCGGCGTAGGCGAGCGGAGCAGGGAGGGCAACGACCTGTGGACGGAGATGCAGGAAAGCGGCGTGGCTGACAAGACTGCCATGGTATTTGGCCAGATGAATGAATCTCCGGGCGTGCGTATGCGTGTCGCCCT
>JAHZHG010000195.1:1960-4953 GCA_019420425.1 Clostridiales bacterium | reverse complement strand
CTCACCATGGCGGAATATTTCCGGGACCGCGGGCATAAAGACGTCCTTCTGTTTATCGACAATATCTTTCGGTTTGTCCAGGCCGGAAGCGAGGTGTCCACATTGCTTGGGCGTATGCCGTCAGCCGTAGGCTATCAGCCCACGCTTGCAGAGGAGATGGGCGCCCTGCAGGAGCGCATTACCTCAACCAGAAACGGCTCGGTTACCTCCGTCCAGGCTGTCTATGTACCGGCAGACGATCTGACGGATCCTGCTCCGGCAACGACATTTACCCATCTGGATGCGACGACGGTTCTTTCCCGGAAAATCGCAGAGCAGGGAATTTATCCGGCGGTAGATCCGCTGGAATCCTCCTCAAGGATTCTGGAAGAGGATATTGTGGGAAGCGATCATTATCAGACCGCCCGGAAGGTACAGGAGATCCTGCAAAAATATAATTCTCTGCAGGACATTATCGCCATACTGGGCATGGAGGAATTAAGCGACGAGGATAAACAGACGGTTAGCCGCGCCAGAAAAATCCAGAAATTTTTAGCCCAGCCCACCCATGTGGCCGAGAAATTCACAGGTATTCCCGGCATTTATGTGCCGCTGGAGGAAACCATTAAAGGCTTTCAGGCTATTGTATCGGGAGAAATGGACCAGTATTCGGAAGCCGCATTTTACAATGTGGGAACCATAGCGGATGTAATCCAAAAAGCGAAACGGATGGAAGAAGGTGAATGCTGATGGATACGTTCAGGGTGAGTATTCTGGCGGCGGACAGGCCGTTTTATCGGGGGGAATGCGAGTCCTTAATGTTTCCCACCCTGGATGGCCAATATGGCGTGCTTGCCCATCACAGGAACATGATCGCGGCAATCATCCCGGGAACCCTGTCCTATAAAATTCCCGGGAAAACGGAATTTACAGCGGCAGTATCAGAGGGACTGATAAAGGTGGAGGATAATGAGGTACTGGTGCTGGTGGATTCTGCCGAGAGGCCGGAGGAAATCGACGCCATCCGGGCAAAGAGAGAGGCGGACGCCGCAAAAGAAGCCATTTTACAGAAGCAAAGCATTCAGGAATATCATTCAGCCCAGGCAAAGCTGGCCAGAGCGGTGAACCGGCTGAAGGTAAAGCAGCATTACAATGATTCTCTGGGAAAAGGAAGATAAAAATTATGCAGTATTATCAAAAACTCTTAGCGCTGTTAGCGCAGTATTTTTCGGATAACAACTGGAAAAAGCTGTTTATGACCGGCGGATGCTACTGGCTGGCCGATACGCTGCACAAGGGGATCGGCGGCTCAATCATAATGGTCAACCGGATAGAAGAGCACTGCGCCCTGTATTTTGCCCGGGGACTTTACGATATTCGCGGAAGAATCCCCCAGAAAGATTTCCACGCGGCAAAGGAACGGGAATTAAGCTTTATGAAGAAAAATTATGTGCCTGCATTTGATACAAAACGGCTGGAGCAGTACCTTGCCCTGACTCTACCGGGAGCGCAGCAAACCGGAACATTTGGTCCAGAAGGATAGTCATTCTTCTGGACCAATTTTGTATCAGAGGAAATTGCTTTGCATTTTTCTTTGATACAAAAGCCTCCGGCAGGATGCAAGCGGTATTCTATTGCTACGCAATATGCATCCGGCGCGGCTAAAATGTGCGAAGCACATTTTTTTTTACAAATCATCGCCGTCATGGTATAATCTCCCTATGAAGCAAAAATATGCAGAAAGGAGCCTGTTATGGATCTGAAATCAAAGAAAAAACTCGGCTTTGGCTGTATGCGTCTCCCTATGCTTGGGGAGGAAGTGGATGAGCCTCAGTTTTCCCGGATGATTGACTACTTTATGGAAAAAGGCTTCACGTATTTTGACACAGCCCACGGCTATCTTAAGGGCAAGAGCGAGACTGCCATTGCCAAGTGCCTGGTTGCGCGGTATCCGCGTGATTCCTACACCCTTACCGACAAGCTTTCCCCCACGCTTTTCGAAAAAGAAGAGGAAATCCGCCCGCTTTTTGAAAGCCAGCTTAAGGCCTGCGGCGTAGACTATTTTGATTACTACCTGATGCACGCCCTGAACGCCGACTATTACCGCAAATACGTGCGCGTTCATGCCTTCGAGGCCGCGCAGCAGCTGAAGGAAGAGGGGAAAATCCGCCATATTGGCATTTCCTTCCACGACAAGGCTGCGGTGCTCGACCAGATCCTTACGGAGCAGCCGTCCATTGAGGTGGTGCAGATTCAGTTTAACTACGCGGATTATGACGATCCCGGCATCGAAAGCCATAAATGCTATCAGGTCTGCGAAAAGCACGGCAAGCCCATCATCGTCATGGAGCCGGTAAAGGGCGGAAAGCTGACCGGCATTCCCAATGAGGCCAAACAGGTACTGGACAGCCTGGGCGGAGGCAGCTACGCCAGCTATGCCATCCGCTTCTGCGCTTCCTTCCCGCAGATCCGCATGGTACTCAGCGGAATGAGCAGTATGGAGCAGCTTTTGGACAACGTCAGCTTCATGGAGGACTTCCAACCCTTCACCGAAGCAGAATACAAAGCAGTGGAAGAGGTGCGCGCCATCCTGGCAAAGCAGGATTCGATTGCCTGCACAGCCTGCCGTTACTGCACGGACGGCTGCCCGAAGCACATCGCCATCCCCGATCTGTTTTCCTGTTATAATGCAAAGAAGCAGTATCAGGACTGGGACAGCGACTTTAACTATGGCGTACATACGGCAAACGGCGGAAAAGCCTCCGACTGTATTGCCTGCGGAAAATGCGAGGGCGTCTGTCCCCAGCATTTGGAAATCCGCAGGTATATGAAGGAAATCGCCGCAATGTTTGAACAGCAGTAAGAGGACGACGGAGGAACAGCAATGAACTATAGAACACTGGGAAAGACCGGGTTATCGGTCAGTGAAATCGGACTCGGCGGCGAATGGCTGGAGCGTCACAATGCCGAAGAGGTGAAGGCGGTCATTGACTGCTGCGAGGAAAACGGGATCA
>JAHZHG010000195.1:1619-1950 GCA_019420425.1 Clostridiales bacterium | reverse complement strand
GATTGGCTCGGCGATCAAGGGTAAACGGGAAAGGTGGATCATTCAGGGACATCTCGGCTCCACCTGGCAGGACGGCCAGTACGTCCGCACCAGGGAGCTGGACAAGGTCAAGGCCGCCTTCCAGGATCTCCTAGACCGTCTGGGAACGGACTATATTGATCTGGGCATGATCCATTTCGTTGATGAGAAGGCAGAGTTTGAACAGATCATGAACGGCGAATTTATCCGATTCGTCAGAGAGCTGAAAGCAAAAGGAATCATCCGCCATATCGGCATGAGCACCCACAATCCCGACGTGGGAAAGCTGGCTGTCCAGAGCGGGGAGATCGAA
>JAHZHG010000195.1:0-1609 GCA_019420425.1 Clostridiales bacterium | reverse complement strand
CAATCCGGCCTTTGATCTGATGCATGCCACAGAAGATTTGAACGAATATTTTGCCGACAGCTACGACGAAAGCCTGGGCGGAATCGCGCCGGAGAGGGCCGAGCTGTACCGGCTCTGCGAACAGAACAATGTGGGCATAACCGTCATGAAGGGCTATGCGGGCGGCCGCCTGTTTTCCCCGCAGGCCTCGCCCTTTGGCGTGGCGCTGACTCCCCTGCAGTGTATTCACTACGCGCTGACCCGCCCGGCGGTGGCCAGCATCCTGGTTGGCTGCGATACCCCGGAGCACGTCGCCGCCGCTGTGGCCTATGAGACGGCCGGTGAGGAGGAAAAGGACTACGCCAGCGTACTGGCCGGCGCGCCCCGCCATGCCTATTCCGGCCAGTGCACCTACTGCGGCCACTGCGCGCCGTGCCCTGCCGGGATTGATATTGCTATGGTCAACAAGCTGTATGACCTGGCCGCCATGCAGCCGGAGGTGCCTCCGACTGTCCGGGCGCATTATGAAGGCCTGGCCGCAAATGCCGCCGACTGTATCGGCTGCGGCGGCTGTGAGGAGCGCTGTCCGTTCGGCGTAAAGGTAACGGAGCGGATGGAAAAAGCAGACGCTCTTTTCTGCCGCTGAACAGGAATGAAGCAGAATGGAAAATCAGGAACAGAAGCATGAACGCCGGGTCCGGTATTCCGGAACCCATCCCAGAAGCTACAAAGAAAAATACAAGGAGCTGAACCCGGAAAAATATAAGGACACCGTAGAACGGGTGCGGCAAAAGGGCGGCACACCGGCGGGTATGCATATTTCCATATGCGTAAAGGAGATTTTGGATTTCCTTCAGATAAAGCCGGGGCAGACCGGCCTGGACGCCACCTTAGGGTACGGCGGGCACACGCGGGAAATGCTGAACTGCCTGGAGGGAAAAGGCCATATCTACGGCCTGGACGTTGACCCCATCGAATCGGCAAAGACCGAGGAACGGCTCCGCAGTCTCGGCTATGGCGAGGACATCCTGACCGTCCTGCTGACCAACTTTGCCAATATCGATCAGGTTGCCGAAAAAGCGGGAAAGTTTGATTTTGTGCTGGCGGATCTTGGCGTCTCCTCCATGCAGATCGACAACCCGGACCGGGGATTTTCGTTTAAAACCGACGGCCCGCTGGATCTGCGGATGAATCCCCAGAGCGGGATCAGCGCGGCCGAACGGCTGAAGCGCATCTCCCGGGAGGAGCTGGCCGGGATGCTGGTCGAAAACGCAGACGAGCCGTATGCGGAGGAAATCGCGAAGGCGGTCATCAAACGCCGGCGCAAAGGCGGGATTGCTACCACGAAGGAGCTGAAGGCGGTGATCGAGGAGGCCCTTGTCTTTATTCCGGAGGGGGAGCGCAAAGAAGCGGTGAAAAAATCCTGCCAGCGTACGTTCCAGGCGCTGCGCATCGACGTAAACAGTGAATATGAATCCCTGTATGCCTTTATGGAAAAGCTGCCCGACGCGCTAAAGCCCGGCGGCCGCGTGGCCATCCTCACCTTTCATTCCGGAGAGGACCGGATCGTCAAGCAGTGTTTCCGCCGTTTTCAGCTCGAAGGCGTCTACCGCGAGGTTTCCACAGAGGT
>JAHZHG010000194.1 GCA_019420425.1 Clostridiales bacterium | reverse complement strand
GTTCTGGGTGGATATATATTCTTTATTTACTCTCATGCTTGTCTCCTTTCCGTGCAATGCCGCACAAAAAGAGGACGGTTGCCCGTCCTCTCGTTTTTTTATCACAACAAAACCACCAGCTTTTACTGGTGGCCTTGCGTCTTACATATTCACTTTCTGCATCAAAGCTTCCTGCAACACCTGCGAAAAGTTAATATCCTGCCTTATGGCTGCATCATTTAACCATTGCGGAATCGTGAGCGTTTTCTTCACGGCTTTACTATTATGCATCCGCGCATATTCTATCGTATCGCACGCAACATAGTTCACAAACTCTTTCTCCGACTTTTCTATATCTTCCACTTTCGATGGTGTCGGAATTTCCCGCCCCTCTGCCTCATAATCATAAAGCACAAAGGCTAAAACATCATTTGCCATGAATAAGGCGTCCTGCAAATCATCTCCACAGGTGTAGCATCCTTCCAAATCCGGAAAGAATACAGAATAGCCGCCTTCCTCCTCCGGTGTAAAAATTGCCGGATATACATATCTTGCCATTTTTCATGACTCCTTTCTGATAACATTTATATGCTGGACGCAGGGCTTTATCTTAGCCCCGCATCCTTCAATATCCTGTTTGCCGTTCCGGTTGCTATCTCTTTACTTCCGTGTCGTGGAATCATGAAATTCTTTCCAGTAAGATTACTGTGCCACTTATCGTGCTCTTTTCCATGTTCTAAGAGATAACAATCATTCTTCTTTAATAACTTTATCAATTCTGATGCTTTCATTGTATCCCCCTCTCATGGTTTTATTATAGCACGTGTAAATACGTGTGTCAATGCTTTTTTATACATATTTACACGTGTTTTCATTACTCTTCCAGTTCCGGCAACCCAGCCACCGACGTCAGCAGGGACAACACACCGGCCAGCGCTGCCGTGGATGCCACTACCCTCCAGTCCACTGCTCCCATGACCGCAGCACCCCCGATCGCACCGACTGCCGCCTGTGCAACTGTTTTTACTGCCCTTACTCCTGCTGCCTTGATCCATTTCTTCCAATCTCTCATGGTAATCTCCTTTCTTACATTCCTATCTGCTGAAATATATACCCGATCACGATTCCCACCACGGCCGTAATAAGGTATCCTGTCACCTTCCGCCACATCTCCCCGTCCCGGCTCTCCAGTGCCTTTAAACGCTTGTCCTGCTGCTCCTGGACATTTAACATATTTTCCATGTTCATGGCCAGCTTGGCTACTGTGGTAGTCAGCTGTCCGATTTCCAGGACATTCTCCTCTAGCAGGTCAATACGGCGGTTCTGACGATGGTCTTCCTCTTCCATGCGCTTGCGAAATTCCTCGTGCTCCGGGCGTGTAATATAATCCTCCATTGGTCTCTCCTTTCCCGGCCATCCTGTCGGCGCGTTATCACTGCACAAAAAGACCGGCCTGCGTTCCCGCTCCGATCCCTGTGTCCATCCTCTTACTCCTCCGCCGACTTCGCCGCGATCATCTCATCCTGAAGGGTGTATGCAGCGTCCTCAAACTCTGCGGCGTCCTGCCGGCAGGCCACCCGGTTTGCCTTGTACAGCTCCTTATCCACCTGCCACCGGGAAATACTCATATCCCCCGGATTATCGCTGTCTATCGTCGCCTGATAGCCCTCTGCCTGCTTACCGTCAATCATAGACGTTCCGGTAAACGTAATTGATTTCTTCGTGTCTAACATATGTTTCCTCCTTTAATTTAAAGAGGCACCGGCTATGCTGCCGATGCCCGTAATTGGGTTACCTGTTGTTCGAGCTGCGTGATCCGGGTGTATGCCTGGAACAGCTGATCCCGTAAGGCCGCCAGCTGGGCTTCTGCGCTGTCCATACGCACGTCTGCCCGGATGAAGCTCTCCGCCATCTCCCGGATCTGTATTTCGTGCCGCTGGGCCAGACACATGGTAATCATGTCCAGGTGCTCGTATGTCACCGTATAAGTCGGGTAATCGTACTCATCACCGTCGTAGTTGTCGATCAGGGCATAGTCGGCGTATCTAAGACCATGCTTTTCAAAAGCCCTCATCACCTCCTGTGCTTTTACACCAATCTGGAGACGTTTATCTGCATGGTTTTTGTCGGCCCAGCGGTACAACGTTGGGCTGATCTCCATATAGGCATCAATCAGGCTATCACTAATCTGGACGAAATCAGTTTTCAGCCGCTCGTCTGATGAGAAGGTGGTAGCACCATTGCAGTACATACCATTTTTACTACGCAGATATACTCGATATCCATTATAATATGTATCACCTGCACTAGCATTGTATGATCCGGCTGCGAAAGCATATTGGTTGTTCGCGTTTAACGTGACAACATTCTGATAAGTTCCAGATGTGTCTTTTATAAACAGGGTTTTGTAATTATTCAAATAGATATTTCCGCTTGAGGTAATATTGCCTCCGGCAGTAATATTTCCGGTAGCATCAATGTTTCCACTTGTATCCAGAGTAACTGTTTTTGCTCCGCCATATACAGTAACATCTCGGGTAAATTGAGTCGGTTTCGGAATATAAATGTTAGCCGCTCCAGAACCAATCCATAAATCTTTCGACGATCCTGCCGTGACTTTAGCGGACGACAATGCATCCATTTTATTGCCATTATCGTCATAAATATATAGCGTATCTTTTATCTGGATATTTGTTGCTGTAATTATCCCTTTAACGGAAGCATTATTGGCGATCATTTTACCATCATAACGTACTTGAAAATTCGTAGTCCAGTCTCCATACTCTGAGCCATTATATTCACGACTTCTAACCAAAAAAGCACTACCTGTAGCAGCTGCATATCTCCCCATCAGTGCATCATACTGAGTACTGGCTGTCCCTTCAGTTATCGAACTTAACGACCGGATAGACGTGCTGCCGATTGTCCAGCCGCTGATTGTTCCGGATGTAGCGGTAAGAGAACCAGTGTTCGTAACCTTAAAAGTTGTCCCCAGAGAAATACCAGAACTTCCAATGTAAATATTGTTTGCCGTGGTGCCAAAAGCATTTGTACTGGTATACAATGCGCTATCAATGTTAAATACCCCAACCTTTCCGGATGTAGCGGTAATCGTCCCTTTGATTGTAGCATCGTTGGCGATCATCTTGCCGTCATGGCGCACCTGGAACATAGTCGTCCAGCCTCCATACGCTGCCCCATCATATTCCCGCTTTCGGACTAAAAACGCGCTGCCTGTGGGCGACGCATATTTTTGTATGCGCACCTCATACTGGGTACTGGCTGTACCTGAGGTAACTTCGCTCGATGAATCAATAAATGTTTCATTGATTTTCCATCCGCCGATTGCCCCAGAAGTTGCCGTAACTTTGCCCGATATATCTGCACTTTTAGCGTAAAGTGCTCCGTTGCTACGCACGTAAAATGTCCAGCTGTCATCATACTTTACCCCGAACGTAGGGTTATAGGGTGTGCTATTCGACGCTGTGTAAAAATTATTACTCATGCAAATATAAGCGGATTTACCATCTCCCAATGTTGTGCTTGAGTATATTCGTGTTGCTTCGATTGTCCAACCACCGATTGTTCCGCTGGTTGCCGTAACGCTCCCCGAGAAGCTTCCCGTCGCACCCACCAGGTTCACTCCGCGGATCGTTCCGGTGGCGGTGATGTCCTGGGCAAACAAATCAGTTACATCGATCTTTGCTGCTGTGACTGCATTGGCCGCCAGCTTATTCGTGGTGATCGCTCCTGACGCGATCTTTGCTGCGGTTATTGCATTTGCCGCGATCTCTGCGCCGGTAATGCTGTTGGCCACGATATTGTTTGCGGTAATGGTCTTTGCTGCGATCTCATTGCCGGTGATGCTGCTGGCCACAATTTTGTCTGCGGTGATTGTCCGCGGCGTAAGGATTTCCCCGTTCAGGGTATCCACATTCTGCGCCTGCAGCGCGCCGGTTATATTGTTCAGCTGGTAGACTATGCTCTTCTCGCTTCCCCGGATAACCAGACGGTCTACCGACAAAGTGCCCACGGTGATCTTTGCCGCATCCAGGCCCCCTGCTACTTTCAGGTTGGTGATTGCGCCGTCTGCGATCTGAGCCGTCTGGATTGCCCCGACATCGATCATTGCCGTTTTGATCGCTCCCTGGGCAATATTGGCCAGGTCAACCATTGCGTACTTGGTAGATAAGGAGTTAAATTCGCCGTCTATTGCCTGCAGCTCTCCGGCAATCAGGGTCTTATACTCCCCATAATCCGCCTTGACGTTTTGAAAGTCCGCATCAATGGCATGCACATAATCAAAGCTGGCTTTATTACCAACCAGCTCCTTAACCAGGAATAAGTCGGTATACACCCGGTCCAGCTTCTGGGCAGTAGGCCCTTTGGTCGCTTCCGTCTCTGTCTCTGTCCGTCCGAAGGACTGTGCCTGAGTTAACAGCCCGCCGTCATAGTCCTGCATCAGATACATGACCGGAATCTTTATCACGTTTCCCGCCTTGTCGTTAACCTTGATGATGTCGCCTACATCCGGCCGTATGTCTCCCAGAAAGGAAAGCCCCGCCGGGAGGAACTGCAGACCTTTGATCTGCTCATAGACTGCTTCAAGCCGCTCCTGCGTCATGACCGGGTTCTCGATCTGAATGCTGTTGCCTGTGCCAACGGTAAGCGTTTGTTCCCCCGCCTGGCAGGATATTCCCGTCACGGAAAACACCAGCTCATTCGTCATCAGATCATCATAGTAACGGCTGGTTCCAATCGTATAATCCACCTCGGTATACCAGCGCATTTCAACCGTTCCGGCCCGGCTTGTCGCGGCAAATTTGCCGTAGAATTGCGCAACATACCCCAGCGCTTCCCGGTACAGGTATCCGTCAAACGGGGCAGAATACGTGGTGCTGGTGGTTTCGTTCCCTGCATCATCCACACCAGCCTCCGTTATGACCGCGCGTTTCGGGATCATTACACCGTCCGGCAGACCGCTGGTGTCAATCGGCACGCCTGTCTTTTCAGAAATCTCCTGCAATACCGTTTTGCCGTCCGCCGGATAGGTCAGTTCGGAGAAATAGGCGCCGGACATTTTCGACTGGATCCGGTCATAAGCCGTGAACCGGATTACGCCGTCGTCATTCTCCGGCTTCTGCGCGGTGAACAGCCCCAGCTGCACCCATTCCGGCTCTCCTTCCACCAGTACCCCAATGCTGACCTCAATCTCCTTGTTTTCCAGCTGGAGCTCCGGCTTCCACATCTCTACTTCCACATAGGAGGACACCGCGCCGCCGATGCTGATATAATTGTCCGGGTTTGACTGGCTGTACTGTTGAACAGCCCGAATCCCTTCTGTGGTCTCCCACTCGCCACATTTTATTCTTGCCTTAAACGATCGTTGGTCTCCCTGTATGGCTGCGCTCAGCCCTGTTGATGCCTGATACATGGCGCTTCACCTCCTTTGCAGACCAGATTCCTGCCATTTACTCTGTAAAGCCTTCCGGCTCCTCCAGCATAAATTCGATTGCCTCCAGATCGTTCAGGGACAGGGATAAGCCCTCGATCTCCGAAAACCTGACGGTATGGATATCCACCTCAACCTCGATCTCCTGGAGCTCCTTGACCGCATCACCCCACTGCTTTTGGCAGTCCTTGCGGATCCGGGGTTCTCCATCTTCCCCGGGCTTTTCAGCTTTGTATTTTTCAATCAGCTCGTCCAGTGACTCGTTGTACGGCTTCAGGAGCTGCTGCAGCTTCTCTTTATTCAGCAAAGAAATCAAAGGAGAGGGCAGGCGTAATGGAAACAGATATGATTAAAA
>JAHZHG010000193.1:3123-5797 GCA_019420425.1 Clostridiales bacterium | reverse complement strand
ATGCAATCATGGTAATCACCAACAGCCCCAGGCCCAGCGCCGGCAGCGGCAGAGTATCGAAAATCCGGATAATGGCCTCGGAAATATCCCCGCCCTCTGCGATAAACCCGGCCGTATCCAATCCATGCTTCAGCTGCTGTGCCAGCCCGTAGTTTCCCAGCACAATAAACGACGTAAAGGTCCCGGCCAGGCCCCAGCCGTAGCCGCCCAGCACCGTATTGCGCACGGTCCTTCCCTTACTGATCTTTCCAATAAAGAACGGGGTCGCCACACACCATACCATCCAGTACGCCCAGTAGAAAATCGTCCAGTCCTGGGGGAAGGATGTTTCCCTTAACGGATCCATCCAGGTGGACATGCCGATAAAGTTCTGCACCAGATTGCCCAGCGCGGACATTCCGGTTTCCAGGATGTACACCGTCTCTCCTCCGCCTACCAGGAAATAAATCAGCAGGGCAAAAAAGAGGTAGGAGCAAAAGCCGGCCAGCCTGGAAATACCGGTCATCCCGGTAAGCACGGTAATCGTATATACGGCGGCAATCAGCACCAGAATCAGAATGGTCAGCGCTGTGGAGCCGTCTATGCCGAATATCCGGCTTATGGCAGCGGACAAAAGCGGAGTAGCCAGAGAAAATGTGGTAGCCGTTCCTGCCAGCAGGGCAAATACGGCAATCAGGTCAATCAGCCGTCCCCACAGGCCGTCTACCCGTTTTCCCAACAGCGGCCGGCAGCCCCCGGAAAATTTTTGCTTTTTCCGGCCGCGCACATGAAGCATAAAGCCAAAGGCCACTGCCAGAATAATATAAAAGCTCCAGGCAATCGGCCCCCAGTGGAACAGCGGATAGGTGGATGCCCACTGCTGTACGCCGCCCATGTTCTCGATATGCGGGTTCTTCGCATACAGCGCCCACTCGCACAGCGAATAAAACAGAATATCCGCCGCCATGGTGGAGGTGAAAATCATCGTGCCCCATTTAAAGGAGCTGTATTCTGGCTTCGGCAGATTTCCCAGGCGGATTTTTCCGAAGCGAGAAAAAGCCATGTACAGGGAGCAGCCCACCGCTCCCAGGCCGATCAGCACATAGTAAATGCCAAATTCATCCCCAAGGAATCCGCGGATCACGCCTAAAAGCCAGGCAGACTGCTCAGGCAACGCCATAAAGCAGACCATCAGCAGCAAAATTCCGCACAGGGGGACGATGGTGGTAAACCAGTCAATTTTCTGTTTCAGCTCGTTGGATTGTTTTTGGCTCATTGCTCTTCCTCCATAAATATCCGGTAATACTCCTTTGCATAGCGGTACTGGCGCAGCGCATATTCGCCGAACTCCACGCCCAGTATCCGTTTGTACTCACACCAGTTGCTCCACAGCAGTCCGCACACGGCAATATATCCGTAAATCTTCCTGCGTACCGGACGCGGACAGCCCTCCGGAAAATATGCGTCGATCAGCGCTTCTGTATGCTCCCGGTCATACAGAGAATAGATGGCAAACATGGCGATATCCACGTGGGGATCCTGCATCCCTGCATATTCCCAGTCAATCAGTCGGATCTCCTCCCCGGCAAACAGAAAGTTGTCCGGCACCGCATCGATGTGGGTCAGGCACCAGTCTGTCGGCTGCCCCTCCAGCCACTTTCCGATCTCCAGCACATGTGCCTTCGTCTCCTCATAATCTCTGAAGCAGGAGGGGCCGCCCTGACGCAGTGTCTCATAAAACTCCAGCTGGCCGAACAGATCAAAGGTATGCTCCACCTGCAGCCGCCAGCCATGAAATTCCCGCAGCCGCTGCATACAGCGGCGTACATCCTCCGGATTCTCCGGATCGCAGACCCTGGCATTCTCCAGATATTCGGTGATTTTATAGCCCGTATCCGGGCTGATATAGCTGACATTGTCACAGATGTTATACGGGGCGATGGCCTGATATACCGCGTATTCCTGCTTCCGGTTAATCAGCTCGTCCGTCCCTTCTCCCGGAATCCGCATGATATAGCGCTTCCCCCGGTTGGTAAACTGAAAGGAGCGGTTGGTCATGCCCTTTTTCAGCACCTCAATGTCCGTAATCTCCTCCCGTCCGGTCCCCATGGCCTCCGCCGCTATGCGGATAACCGTGGAATCCAGATTTTCCGAGGTGTGATCCAGCTCCCTCAGCTGCTCATATGTATTCACCTCGCAGCAGTCTGTTCCGGATACCACCCGTGCGGCGGTCAGCAGCCTTCCCTCCTGATAAAGGGTTTCTTCCCAAAAACGCTGGTCATACCTGTGCAGCCTGTCGTACTCCTCCAGCCGTTCCCGGACAATGGCTGCCTCCGGCTCCAGCAGATAGGCTATGCCGAACATCCGGTTTCCGCCGCTGCCTTCCCCCGTGGCCACCAGCTCCATCCTGCGGTTTACCCGCACCGTGCTCTCCTCGTCCTGCTCCTCTCCCACCATGTACCAGGAATAAAGCTCCAGGCGGGAAAACGGATTTTTTTCACACCAGAGGTCACACGGAATGATATACGTATTGGAAAGCCGGCCTGACGCCAGATACAGAGAATGGATGTTGTTTTTTCGGGCATATTCCATGTTGATCACCAGCCTCACGCCCCAGCGGTCAATCAGGAACTCATACTGCTCCTTCAGATAGCCAACCACCACGGTAATGTCCGTGATCCCGGCCTCATGCAGC
>JAHZHG010000193.1:2375-3113 GCA_019420425.1 Clostridiales bacterium | reverse complement strand
GAATGGTGTGTTCGATCAGCGTTTCACCGCCCACCTGGAGCAGCCCCTTAGGCACCTCCGTGTTGATAGGCACCATGCGCATACCAAAGCCGGCCGCCAGGATCACCGCATTTCGTGGTTTTCGCTCTCCGGCAATGCTGCGGCTCAGCCCGGTGGGGGCAAAGCCCTCTGGCTCCAGGTATCCCTCCTTTACCAGCGCCTTTAGGGACTGGTTCACCTTTCCCAGGGAATACCCCGAACGCTCTGCCAGATACCGCTGATTCACATACGGTTCCTCCAGCAGTGTGTTCAAAATGTCGTATTCTTGAATGTTCATAAACATCCTCATTTCTATTTTCGTGAACTTTGAAAGATAAAAAACAGCAGGTTTATCTGCTGTTTTTTATCTTAACACTGTTCGTTCTGCCTGTCAACTACTTTATCTTCCGTTGATATAGTTTACCAGTCCCTCGGCTTTGATGATCTTCTGCATGAATTCCGGGAAGGCCTGGCCCTTGAACTCGGTTCCCCTGGTACGGTTGTAGATCATACCGCTGTCAAAATCCACCTCTACCTCATCTCCGGCTTCGATTCCCCTGGATGCTTCCGGGCATTCAATAATCGGCAGGCCGATGTTGATGGCGTTCCGGTAGAAAATCCGGGCAAAGGTTTCTGCGATTACGCAGCTTACGCCTGCCGCTTTGATGGCAATCGGCGCATGCTCTCTGGATGAACCGCAGCCAAAGTTTTTTTCGGCTA
>JAHZHG010000193.1:0-2358 GCA_019420425.1 Clostridiales bacterium | reverse complement strand
TTACCTTATGGATAAACTCCTTGTCAATGTCCTCCATGCAGTGGGTTGCCAGCTCGGCCGGATCTGAGGAATTCAGATATCTGGCCGGGATGATTACATCCGTGTCCACGTTGTCGCCATATTTAAAAACTGTTCCCTGTGCTTTCATTCTTCTCTACCTCCTACATTCCCAGCACATCCGGCCCACAGATTTTGCCCGCGACCGCGCTGGCTGCAGCTACGGCCGGGCTGGCCAGATAAACTTCAGAATCCACATGGCCCATACGGCCGACAAAGTTCCGGTTCGTCGTGGAGATACAGCGCTCGCCTGCCGCCAGGATGCCCATGTATCCGCCCAGGCAGGGACCGCAGGTCGGGGTGCTGACTACGGCTCCCGCCTCAATGAAGATCTTTAACAGCCCCTCTTCCATGGCCTGGAGATAGATTGCCTGGGTAGCCGGAATGATGATGCAGCGAACGCCCTTCTTTACCCTGCGGCCCCTGAGGATTTCCGCTGCGATGCGCAGGTCGTCCATGCGGCCGTTTGTGCAGGAGCCGATCACCGCCTGATCAATCGGCACATCGTCAAACTCACCCAGTACCCTGGTGTTTTCCGGCAGGTGCGGGAAGGCCACCGTGGGCTTTAACTCGCTTAAGTCGATGGTATATTCTGCATCGTACTCTGCGTCCGGATCAGCCTCGTATTCGATAAAGGAACGTTTGGAATGCTCCTTCATGTACGCCCTGGTCAGATCGTCTACCGGGAAGATGCCGTTCTTGCCGCCGGCCTCGATGGCCATATTGGCAATGGTGAAGCGGTCGTCCATGGTCAGGCTGGCAATGCCCTCGCCCACAAATTCCATGGATTTATACAGGGCGCCGTCCACGCCGATCATCCCGATGATATGTAAGATTACATCCTTGCCGCTGACCCATTTGGCGGGCTTGCCGATCAGGTTAAACTTAAGGGCTGAGGGTACCTTGAACCAGGCCTTGCCTGTTGCCATGCCGGCTGCCATATCGGTGCTGCCTACGCCGGTGGAAAAAGCGCCCAGAGCGCCATAGGTACAGGTGTGGGAGTCTGCTCCGATAATCACGTCCCCGGCTACCGTCAGGCCTTTCTCCGGAAGCAGCGCGTGCTCAATGCCCATCTCTCCTACATCAAAATAATTGGTAATCTCATGACGACAGGCAAATTCTCTTACGCATTTGCAGTGCTCCGCTGATTTAATGTCCTTGTTCGGGATAAAATGGTCCATAACCAGAGCGATTTTGTCCTTATGAAATACACTCTGGTCTTTGAACTTATCCATTTCATGAATGGCTACCGGAGAGGTAATGTCGTTGCCCAGTACCAGATCCAGATCCGCCTCAATCAGCTGTCCCGCCTCCACCTTCTCCAGGCCCGCGTGGGCAGCCAGGATTTTCTGTGTCATTGTCATTCCCATGACCGTTCCTCCTTTTTCTTGGTTCTTTGCAGTTCACTGGTTGTATTTTAGCACAGGGGTTGTTATAATACAAATACATATTGTGCATATATTCTATAACTTGAAATTATAGCAACGATTTTCTGTATGCCGCCTGAGGCATCCGGAAATCCACACAGGAGGCCACCCAAAATGGAACAGCAGATTCTCCCCCTCTACCGCGTCTTCCAGGCCGTCGCCAAAGCCGGCAGCATCTCTAAAGCCGCCGACGAACTCTATATCAGCCAGCCTGCCATCAGCAAAGCCATCCGCCGTCTGGAGGCCCATCTCCAGACCACCCTGTTTTTGCGCACCTCCCGCGGCGTCCGCCTGACTCCGGATGGAGAAATCCTCTTCCGCAGGGTGAATGAAGCCTTCTCCTCCCTGGAAGCCGTCCAGGATGAGCTCATCCAGGGGAACCGCCCGGACGGAGGCCGCCTGATGCTGGGCGCCAGCACAATTCTGTGCCGTTATCTCCTTCTTCCCTGTCTGAAGGAATACCGGAGGGTCTACCCTAATGTGCAGCTTTCGATTACCTGCCAGTCCTCAGCCAAGACCCTGGAGCTGCTGGGCGAAAACAAGATCGATGTCGGCCTGATCAGCCGTCCGCCGGATACCCCTCTGCTCTCCTTTTCCCCCTTATGCACGATAGAGGATATTTTTGTGGCCTCCCCCGCATATCTGGAACAAAACGGAAGCCGTCCGGAACGGCCTACCATCCTCCTGCTGAACCGGGAAAACTACACCCGCCAGTACGTGGAGGAACGCCTGGTTCATCCTTCCCTGTCCGCTGCAGACATTCTGGAGGTGACCTCCATGGATCTTCTGGTAGAATTTGCCAAAATTGGCCTGGGAATAGCCGGAGTAATCCGGGAGGCAGTCCGTAAGGAGCTGAAACAGCATACGCTGTGCG
>JAHZHG010000192.1:3581-5804 GCA_019420425.1 Clostridiales bacterium | reverse complement strand
GCGGCGGAGCAAAAAGCCCCAAATTCGCCGTGTCTTGCAGGGCATACGCTGCCGCCCGGGGTGTCCGGGAATCCACGTGTGCGTAAAATACTATACCTTTCAGGTATCCCAGAACGAAGCCGCAGTGAATGCGGCGCATAAAGTATACATTACAGTCAGCACTGCTGCAGCTTAATTCTTGCCTATCTAAAGCGTATAGATAATAATGCCCGCCAATATCAGCAGGTTCCCCGCGAGTTTTTTGCGTGTGATCTTCTCGTGGAAAATGAACCGGGAGAAGAGGAGGACGAAGATATACGTAAAGGAGTCGATGATTGACCCATATTTCAGATCAACCTTGGTGTAAGCATAGGTATTGACCAGAAGGACAAGAAAAAATATGCCGTATGCCGTGATTACCCGCCAGTTCAGGTATTCGTTCAGGAAGCTGCCGTGCTCTGCGTCCGCGCTCTGCTTGAGCAGCACCTGGGAGACGGACGAGAGGAGGGTCATGGCAAACATCAGCAGTAAAAATGGATTATTCATCTTGGGACACCACCATTACGCCGGCAAATACCAGCAGCATTCCGATCAGGTTTGCCGCGGTAAGGCGTTCATGAAAAATAATTACCGCCCAGATCTGGGACCAGATGATGTACACGCTGCGGTGCGCATAGGCGGTGGACAACGGGAAACGTTTGATCACCTTCTGCCAGGCAAGGGCGTAGATTCCGCAGTTGGCGACCATACAGAACAGAAAGACATACAGCAGCGGGTCTGTCAGTCCGCCGGAAGCGAACCGGCCGGATGCCAGCTTGGAAAAAATGCCGGTAAAGGAAAACAGGCAGATATTCAGGTGGAGGCCGAGATAGGAGAGCAGCTTTGGAGCTTTGGTGTTCATGCGTCCCTCCCCGCGGTGGACGCCGCGTGCATCTCTTTGCCAAGGGAATGCCCGTCTACGGAGATGGCCGAGCAGGCCCGTTCGGCCGCCTGCGCTAAAGCAGGCTCATCATTGCCCAGCAGGATAACCTGACCGATCCGGTGGGTGCCGTTCTGTGGGACAAATACACGGTCTCCTTTATGTACGTCCAGGGAAACCAGAACCCCATCCCCACGGAGACGGCGGATGATCGTTTCATCGATGGAGGTCACTATCCCGTCACGGGAGGAAAAAAGCAGCCGGGCCATACACGGCGTTTTGTCCGGTTCAGGGAACGCGGGGGATTCGCCGAGGGCACAGCGGATGATCTGTTCATAATAGGAATACCCGCAATAGAGGGAGGCCAGCTCCGGGATACAGGTAGCACCTGCACGGGCGCCCAGCTCCAGAATCCATGGACGGCCCTCTGCGATCAGTACATCGGAATTAAACGCACAGTGATCCACGCCCAGGGCCCGAAGGGCACGTTCAATTTCCATTTTCAAGGCGGCGAGGGTATCCGACGGCCCATTCCAGGGAAAGCGGTGCCCGGCTGGTATGCCGGTACCTTTGCGGAAACAGACATATTTTTCATGAGGGAGGAAAAGCGGAAGCTCACCGTCCAGCCAGAAGCCGTCCACACCGATTTCATGGCCGTCTATGAACTGTTCCACCAGGATATAGGGCTGGCGTGAGACGGACAGCGAAGCCTCCACCGCGGAAGGAAGAGATTCGGGGGAAGTAACCTTGATTACTCCGCGGCTGCCTGAGCTGTCTACAGCTTTGGTCATCAGCGGATAGCCGATGCGTTCGGCACAGGCATATGCCTCCTCCAAAGATGAGGCCCGGTATGACGCAGGGGTAGAGACCCCGGCACGGAGGAAGGCCTGCTTCATTTCGTATTTGTTTGTTGCCCGGCCGGCCGCGGCAGCGGAGGGGCCGCACAGATTCAGGCGGTCACAGACATAGCCCAGCGTGGAAATCGCCACATCGGTTCCGCTGGTGCAAATACCGCTGATCTGTTCTGCAGCGGCAGCCTTTAGCACGGCGTCCCGGTCAGTGGTGTCAATGGTATAGCAGCGGTCAGCCAGAGCAAAACCGGGATAATCCCCGGCGCAGCTGACCGCGATGGTGTACAGCCCCATGGATTTCGCCTGGAGGATTAAGGGAACCTGATAGATTCCCGCGCCCAGGATCATTAATTTTTTCATGGGAAGTCTCCTTTCTTCAAAAGCAGCAGGCAAAAAGACTGCGTATAGTGGAAAAGCCCCGGGACATATATTGGGTAATAAGATAATGCGGGGGTTTTGTGATGAAGGAAAAGG
>JAHZHG010000192.1:0-3525 GCA_019420425.1 Clostridiales bacterium | reverse complement strand
TGATGCTCTGCGGCCTTTTGTTTTTTACCGGGATGTACCGGTTTAAAGACCGGGCGGTGCCCACCAGCTCATCCGGGGGGCGAAAGCTTCCGATTTATTGTGTGCAGACGGATGAGCCCAAGGTGGCACTCAGCTTTGACGCGGCATGGGGAGGCGGTTGGATGCGGAGCATGGTGAGCCAGCCGGGGCTGCCCGGAGAAGCCGATGGGGGAAACCCGAAAGCTTTTTGGCCGCTCCGGCCTCTGGGAATCCGGCAATAATATAGCGTATTCAGGAAAACAACGACCACTCCTGACAATTCCACACCTGATTAACGACGTCCTGATAGAACTCCGGTTCATGGCAGATCAGCAGAATACTGCCCTTATACTCCTGCAATGCACGCTTCAACTCCGCCTTGGCCTCCACATCCAGGTGATTGGTCGGTTCATCCAGGAGCAGAATGTTGGTCTCTGTGTTAAGGATCTTGCAAAGCCGTACCTTAGCCTGTTCGCCTCCGGAGAGTACCCGTACCTGGCTTTCAATATGCTTGGTGGTCAATCCACATTTAGCCAGGGCAGAGCGTACCTCATACTGGGTATAGGAGGGGAAAACCTGCCAGATTTCCTCAATACAGGTGGTAGAGTTGGACTGGTCGGATTCCTGTTCAAAATAGCCGATATGCTGATAATCTCCCAGAATTACCTTACCGGAAAACGGCGGAGTCAGCCCCAGGATACTTTTCAGCAGCGTGGTTTTCCCGATTCCGTTTGCGCCGGTGAGGGCAATGCGGTCGCCGCGCTCCATGCGCAGATTTAGCGGCACGGTTAGCGCGGAGTCATACCCGATAACCAGATCAGTGGTTTCAAAAATCACCTTTCCGCTGGCACGGGCGGTTTTAAACTGAAACTCTGGCTTTGGCTTTTCCTTTGCCAGCTCGATTACCACCATCTTATCCAGCTTTTTCTGCCGGGCCATGGCCATATTCCGGGTGGCGACGCGGGCCTTGTTCCGGGCTACGAAGTCCTTCAGATCGCTGATCTCCTGCTGCTGGCGGTTATAGGCGGCCTCCAGCTGCGCCCGTTTCATCGCGTAGACCTCCTGGAACTTGTCATAATCGCCGGGATAGCGGTCCAGCCGCTGGTTTTCCATATGATAGATCAGGTTGATTACGCTGTTCAGGAAAGGAATATCATGGGAAATCAAAATAAAGGCATTTTCGTATTCATTCAGGTAACGCTTCAGCCATTCAATATGCTGCTCGTCCAGATAGTTGGTCGGCTCATCCAGCAGAAGAATATCTGGTTTTTCCAGCAAAAGCTTGCCCAGAAGCACACGGGTGCGCTGCCCGCCGGAAAGCTCGGTCACATCCCGGTTCAGCCCCAGCTCATCCAGGCCCAGGGCGTGTCCGATTTCCTCAACCTTGGTGTCGATCAGATAAAAATCGTGCTGCTCCAGCATTTCCTGGCAGACGCCGGTTTCCTCAAGAAGGGCGTTCAGCTCCTCCGGCGATGCGTCGGCCATTTGAGCGTACATCCGGTTCATCTTTTGCTCGATTTCGAATAAAAAGGAAAAAGCGGAGCGCAGCACGTCGCCGATGGTCATCCCCTTTTCCAGGACAGAATGCTGATCCAGGTAACCGGTGCGGACATTTTTCGCCCATTCCACTGTACCTTCGTCCGGCATCAGCTTTCCGGTGATAATATTCATAAAAGTGGATTTTCCCTCACCGTTAGCTCCGACCAGGCCGATGTGCTCGCCCTTTAGAAGGCGGAAGGAAACATGGTCAAAGATAGCCCGGTCGCCAAAGCCGTGGCTTAGGTTTTTTACTTCTAAAATCATTTGGATTCCTCTCTTTTTTTGCTCCTTATACATTAAATGAAGCTGAGGGAAATGTCAATGGCCGAAGAATAATACTTTGCAGAGCGGACATTTTAAAGTATAATTATACAAGAGGTCAAACGAAGGATGGGGGAAAAATATGGCAAAGTTATATTTTCGGTATGGCGCGATGGGAAGCTCCAAGACAGCCAATGCCCTGATGGTGGAATACAATTACTTTGAGCGTGGGAAAAGGGCGCTGCTGGCAAAGCCAAAGCTGGATACCCGGGACGGGGCGGTGGTAAGGAGCCGGATGGGTCTGGAAAAGGAATGCAGCTTTGTGGAGGAGCTGGTGCAGATGACGGATGAAGAAATCTGCGGTTATGACTGTGTGATCGTAGATGAGGCGCAGTTCTGCAAAAAGCAGGATATCGAGTTTTTCCTGCATATCGTAGATGACCTGGAGGTTCCCGTAATTTGCTATGGGCTGCGGACGGACTTCCGCCAGGAGCTGTTTGAGGGCAGTATGTGGCTGCTGGCCTGGGCGGATGTGATTGAGGAGCTGAAAACCGTATGCTGGTGCGGCCAGGGCGCGGTCTGTAATACGCGGTTCAGCGAGAGGGGCGAGGTAATCCGTGAAGGCGAGCAGGTGGTGATGGGCGGCAACGACCGGTACACTGCACTTTGCCGGCGGCATTACCGGGAGGGCAATTTGGGTCCGGCCAGGCTGAACAGCAGAAAGGAATGAAAACGGGGAAAGCCGCATAGATAAAGAGAAAAAGGAAAACTGCATGAAGAGAGAAGAGCCGGATTATACGATTGAACGGATTTATCAGGGAAAATGCACGGAACGGGAGATCGCAGCGGATATTTTCAGGCATTGGCTGGAAAAAGAGGAGAAAAGGGAGGAGGCAGATTAGCTCTGCCATTCCTTTTCCCGAAAGCCCACCAGGATTCTGTCTCCGTCGATCAGAAGAGGGCGTTTCACCAGCATACCGTCGCTGGCCAGGAGGTCGAGCTGCTCTTCCTCGGACATGGAGGGCAGCCGGTCCTTTAAATTCAGCTCCCGGTACTTCATGCCGCTGGTATTGAAAAAGCGTTTAATGGGATATCCGCTCTTTCTGATCCATTCCCGGAGCTCGTCCTTGGTTGGATTGTTTTCCACAATATGGCGGGATTCAAACGCTGCGCCGGAGGCCTCCAGAAATTTTCGGGCCTTCTGGCAGGTACTGCATTTGGGATATTCGATAAACAGCATAGTCTGCTCCTTTCTGACGCCTGTGGGCGTCTTTTTGCTTGTATTCTATTATAAGGGGTGCCTGGCAGTCTGTCAATCACCGCAGGCTGCCGCCGCCGTGGGGCAACGAAGACACACAGAAGCTATTGGATATTCTGGAGAAAAATCAGGTACATACAACTTTTTTCATGACCGGCGGCTGGGTGGAGGCTTATCCAGAGGAGGTCAAGCGGATTGCAGAGGCAGGGCATGATCTGGGAAATCACAGTGAAAACCATAAAAATATGAATCAGCTCTCCAATCAGGAGTGCCAGGATGAGCTGATGAAGGTGCATGAGAAGGTCAAAAGCCTGACCGGGGCAGAGATGAAGCTGTTCAGGCCGCCGTATGGAGACTATGACAATCACGTGATCGAAAACGCCAGGGCCTGCGGGTATACGGCAGTCCAGTGGGATGTGGACACAGGCGATACAGAATGAAAAGGGGAA
>JAHZHG010000191.1:3455-5817 GCA_019420425.1 Clostridiales bacterium | reverse complement strand
CTCTCTGGAGGCCGAAGCTCCCGAAGCAGTGGTTGGTTCCTTCTTCTCATCGGTAACTCTGCCGATGGCAGAGCTGGCGGCTGAGGACAACATGCTTCTGTTAGCTACCGGAGCTACCAACACGCAGGTAACGGAAATCGGACCGACCATTTTCCGTAACTGCTTCATCGACCCGTTCCAGGGCGAGATGGCAGCCAAATTTGCAAGCGAAAAAGGATTTACCAAAGCATTTATCATTTATGCAAAAGACGATGATTATTCCAACGGCCTGAAGGATGCGTTCATTGAGAGCGCGGAGGCAGCAGGCATTGAGATTGCAGACGTTGCAGAGTGTACCACCACAGATACCGATTTCACCGCACAGGCGACAAACGCAGTTGCATCCGGTGCAGACTTTGTATTCTATCCGTGCTTCCTGGATACCGTTCCTCTGCTGGTACAGCAGGTAAGAGACGCCGGATTTGAGGGCGCGATCATGGGCGGCGACGGCTGGGACGGCGCCGATACAACCGGACTGGAGGACTATTTTGTAAACTGCTACTTTACCAACCACTATTCATCTGAGGATACTGCTCCCGCCGTTCAGGAATTTGTATCAAAGTACACAGAGAAATACGGAACAGACAGCCTGAACGCATGCGCAGCGCTGTACTACGATGCAATGTATATGCTGGTTGAGGCAGCCAAAAACGGCGGCGGCTCCGACACAGAGTCTCTGGTAAAGGGCATGACGGAGATGCACTTCAGCGGCGTTGCCGGAGATATCTATCTGGACGAAAAGGGCGATGCAATTAAGCCGGTTGTCGTTAATACCTATGAGGACGGAGCAATCAAATGGCTTGAGACAATTACCCCGGAAGAATAAGACACTATTTATATCGGACAAAAAGCCGGGTTCTTACCAGAGTGAAGGCTCTGGTAAGAACCTTTCTATATATGAATCAACAAAAATTACAGGGGTAGAAAAGAGGGAAAAAGCAGTGTCAGTATTTGTACAAAGTTTGATAAACGGACTGAACCAGGGCGCAATCTATGCGCTGATTGCCCTTGGCTATACCATGGTATACGGCATTTTGCGCATGATCAACTTTGCCCACGGCGATTTTATCATGGTAGGCGCTTATACCATATTTTATACCGCACCCTTAATGGTCAGCTACGGTATGCCCGCCTGGCTGGCGGTTTTTCTTGCGGTTATTGTGTGCGTAGTTGTCGGTGTTCTGGTAGAACGGATTGCATACAAGCCGGTGAGAAATTCCGGTTCCATGTCAGCTCTGATTACGGCTCTGGCCATGAGCCTTTTTCTGGAAAACCTGGCGATGGTGCTGTTTGGAGGAAATCCCAAGACCGTAGTTAAGATTTTTGATCTGCCGATGGTGGAAATCCTGGGAGCCAAAATTCAGATGAAATATTTGCTGACCCTGGGTATCGGCCTTTCGATTATGATTATCCTGACGTTATTCGTCCGCATGACAAAGCTGGGCAAGGCCATGCGCGCTGTGCCTCAGGACCGTGAGGCGGCAACGATTGTGGGGATTAACGTAAACCGGATTATTACGGTGACCTTTGCCATCGGCTCCGGCCTGGCTGCCGTGGCGGCGATGATGTACTGCTCCACTTATCCCAGATGTACCACGGATATGGGCTCCATGATGGGCATTAAGGCCTTTATCGCGGCTGTGCTCGGCGGCATTGGCATTATCCCCGGAGCAATGCTGGGCGGAATTATCGTAGGCCTGATTGAAATCCTGGTAAAGGTTTATCTGGCCCCGGGCTGGTATGAGGCGATTACATACGGAATCCTGATTGTCGTGCTTCTGATCAAGCCTTCCGGAATCCTGGGCAAGAACCTGGGCGAGAAAGTGTGAGAGGAGGGGAAGAACAATGCCGAAAAAAATAAAAACCAATTATCTGATCAATTTCGTTGGGCTGCTCCTTCTGTTTGCCGCGCTGTATGCTCTGTTTGAAACCGGTATTTTCGGAGCACGTACCAGCTACTTTAAAGGAATTGCGACGACTGCCTGCTATACCATTATCGTCGTATCTTCTCTGAACCTTCTGGTAGGTGTGATGGGTGAATTTTCCCTAGGCCATGCCGGCTTTATGTCCGTAGGCGCATACGCCTCGGCAATTCTGACCAATGCGCTGGCGGAAAAAGGAATTCCGGATTTTCCGCTCTTTTTGATGGCTATCCTGGTCGGGGGAATTGCCGCGGCGATTACCGGTGTTCTGGTGGGCATTCCCACACTGAAGCTGAGAGGCGACTATCTGGCAATCGTTACGGTTGCATTTGCAGAGATCATCCGTGTGGCATTCACTAACTTTGAGATTACCGGAGGAGGACGGACAATGTCCGGAATCG
>JAHZHG010000191.1:0-3445 GCA_019420425.1 Clostridiales bacterium | reverse complement strand
GCTGTCCAACTTCTACTGGGTATTCTGGGTGATGGTAGTCTGCGTGACCATAATGTATATGTTTATCCGTTCCCGATTTGGCCGCACAGTAAAGGCAATCCGCGAGGACTATATTGCCGCTGCGGCCTCCGGCGTAAATGTAACCTTCTACAAAGTCCTGACCTTTACGATCTCCGCATTTTTTGCCGGAATCGGCGGCGCTATCTATGCCCACTATATGACGGCAATGATTCCGACCTCCTTCAACTTCATGTATTCCGCGGAGTTCCTGACGGAGGTAATCATCGGCGGTACAGGCTCTCTGACCGGCTCTATTATCGGCGCAACCTTTCTTTCCGCACTGCCTGAGGCCATGCGTGCATTCGCCAAGTACCGTATGCTGGGATACTCCGTGGTGCTGGTGCTGATTATGATCTTTAAGCCGGGCGGCGTTTTCGGCACCTGGGAATTTTCGCTGAGCAGAGCGCTTCGGCGTATCACGGGGAAAGGAGAGAAGAAAAAATGAGCGAGGCAAAGACTTCCGTTCTGCGGGCATCTCATTTAGGCATTCAGTTTGGCGGCCTAAAGGCGGTGGACGACTTTAATATGGAAATCGGAGAATCGGAGCTGGTCGGCCTGATCGGCCCGAACGGGGCAGGAAAAACGACCGTGTTTAACCTGCTGACCGGGGTTTACCAGCCCACCGAGGGCGCGTACTATCTCTGCGGAGAAAAGATGAACGGCAAAAAGACCCATCAGGTGGTTGAGGCCGGAATCGCCAGAACCTTTCAGAATATCCGTCTGTTCAAAAAGCTGACCGTATTGGAAAACGTAAAAGTGGCCATGAACAAGGACATGAAGTATACGCTGTTCACTGCGGTTATCCGCTCCCGAAAATACTGGGCGGAGGAGAAGGAAAAGGATGAGCAGGCGCTGGAGCTGCTGAAAATCGTCCATCTGGAGGATAAAGCAGACTATATCGCAGAAAATCTTCCCTATGGAGAACAGAGAAGGCTGGAGATTGCCAGGGCGCTGGCCACAGGGATGAAGCTCTTGCTGCTGGATGAACCGGCGGCAGGCATGAACCCGACGGAGACCGCGGAGCTTCTGGACATTATCAACCATATCCGGGATAAATTCGGTATTTCCGTGCTGCTGATCGAGCACGATATGTCCCTCGTGATGAAAATCTGTGAGCGGATACAGGTAATCGACTACGGCGTGACCATTGCCAGCGGCACACCGGAGGAGATCGCCAACAATCCCAAGGTAATCGAGGCATATCTGGGAAAAGATGACGAGTAGGAGGGCGCCATGTTAGAGATTAAGGATTTATATGTAAATTACGGTGCGGTGGAAGCGATTAAGGGAATCAGCTTTTTCGTAAAGCCGGGCGAGGTGGTGACCCTCATTGGAGCCAACGGCGCCGGAAAAACCACGACGCTTCATACGATTTCCGGCCTGACCAGGGCAAAAAGCGGTTCGATTACCTACAACGGAACAGACCTGCTAAAGACAGAGCCGTCAAAAATCATCACCCTGGGCATAGCCCATGTGCCGGAGGGGCGCCATGTGTTCCCGGAGATGTCTGTGGAGGACAATCTCCAGATGGGCGCTTATATTTGTAAAAACAAAGACCAGACGATGGAAGCCATCAAGGATGTCTATGAAAAATTCCCGAGACTGAAGGAGCGCCGCAGGCAACTGGCAGGTACGCTCTCCGGCGGTGAGCAGCAGATGCTCGCGGTAGGCCGCGCGCTGATGAGCAAGCCCAGCATCATTCTGATGGATGAGCCGTCCATGGGACTTTCCCCTCTTCTGGTAAAAGAAGTATTTTCCATTATCCGGGAGATTCACGAGGCGGGCATCACGGTGCTGCTAAACGAGCAGAACGCAAAGATGGCTCTGTCCATTGCGGACCGGGCATACGTACTGGAGACGGGAAAAATTTCCATCAGCGGAGACGCCCAGGAGCTGCTGAACGACGATCGGGTAAAGAAAGCGTATCTGGGACAATAGGAGGTTGGGCATATGAGAGATGAACATTTTGCCATCTGTATTACACGGACCTGCGGCTCCGGCGGCACGGAAATCGGAAAGATGCTGGCTGCACAGCTGAACATCGACCTGTATGACCGCAAGCTGCTAAGGCTGGCGTCTGATGATTCAGGAATCAATGAACAAATCTTTGCAAAGGCAGACCAGGATGTCAAAAAAACGCTTTTGTATAAGGTATCCAAAGCAGTCTACCGGGGAGAGACGATCCCGCCGGAGAGCGGAAACTTCCTCTCCGACCGCAGCCTTTTTGAGTACCAGGCAAAGGTGCTAAAGGGCCTGCTGGAAAGGGAGAGCTACGTAGTGCTCGGACGGGCGGCGGATTTTGTACTAAAGGACGACCCAAGGGCAATCAGTATCTTTTTATCCGCTTCGCCGAAGGCGTGCTTTGCACGGGAAAAGGAGATTATGCAGACTGACGATCTGGGGGTAAACCGGCATATTGCGAGTATAAATCGGTACCGCAGCCAGTATTATAAGTATCATACGGGGAATAAATGGAAAAACCCGGAGAATTATGATCTGTGTTTGAAAACGGATGTGCTGGGGTATCAGGGGTGTGTGGAGGTAATTTGTGATTATTTGAAAAAGAGGAAAGAGGTAAAGTGAGAGGAAGCTGCCATTGGCCGGTTGGGCGATGGCAGTTTTTTTGTTTTGACGGGGCAGGAATACGCATTCTGAGCGAACAGGATACCATCAGCCTGAATCATCCTCTGGCGACTGTGAAATTCACTTGACAAAGAGATACTTTGACTCTATAAATAAATATTGAAAAACCATCAGCCGAAAAGAGGGAAAGAATGAAAAAAGAGATATTAAACCGGATCAACGGACTGGTACTGGAGGTGCTTTTCCGGGGATTTCGTGTTTTATATAAGGAAGACAGCCGTGTCCGCCGGGAGATTGGCAGCTGGCAGAAAGACTTAACGCTGAAGCTGGTATGCGGCCCGGGCGGGGCGGTGCTGGCGATGAAGCGAGATCGGACTAACGGGGTGCGGAGGATTCCGCGGGCACAGAAGACGGATATTACGATGCGGTTTAAATCGGTGGAAGGGGCGTTTCGCGTGCTGAGCGGGCAGAAAAGCGTGGAGGATGCGTATGCAGAGCATTTATTTTTCCTGGAGGGGGACATCTTCCAGACCATGAGCTTTGTCCGCTGTGTGGAATATCTGGAGGCATATTTGTTCCCCAAGGTGATGACAAAACGGATTTTAAAAGAGGTTCCGTCCAAGGAGCTGCATTCCCTGCAGGTGTATGCCAAGGCTCTGCTGGAAAATGGAAGATAACGTTATTTTTCACGGGTCAGGAATGCGCACTGGCTGCGCATTCCGTGAGAACATGATCCAAGCGTGAGGAGCGGCTTTTGCGCAGCAAAATTCGGAATACCGCCCCGAATCGTTACGATTTGCGG
>JAHZHG010000190.1:1364-5823 GCA_019420425.1 Clostridiales bacterium | reverse complement strand
CGGGCGGTGGATGAGTTCCAGGTGGCGATTCCGTCCCTGCTGGCGGTGTCCGCAGTACATCAGCATCTGGTTAAGACGAAAAAGCGTACATCCGTAGCCATCATCCTGGAATCCGGAGAGCCGAGAGAGGTACACCACTTTGCCACCCTGCTGGGCTACGGCGCAAGTGCAATCAATCCGTATCTGGCCCTGGATACGATCCATCAGCTGATTGATACCGGAATGCTGGAGAAGGATTACTATGCGGCAGTCAGCGACTACACCGACGCCGTAATCAACGGTATCGTAAAGATTGCCTCCAAGATGGGTATTTCCACGATCCAGTCCTATCAGGGCTCCCAGATCTTCGAAGCGATCGGAATCAGCGCGGACGTGATTGATAAATACTTCACCAATACGGTGAGCCGGATCGGCGGCATCACCATGGAGGATATTGAAAAAGAAGTCGATTCCCTGCATACCAGCGCATTTGATCCGCTGGGCCTGGACGTAGACCTGACGCTGGAGAGCGTGGGCCGGCACAAATCCAGAAGCGCGGGAGAGCATCACCGCTACAACCCGCAGACCATCCATCTGCTGCAGGAGTCCACAAAGCGCGGCGATTACAAGATGTTCAAGGAGTACACCGAGCTGATCGACAAGGAGGAATCCGGCTACATCCGCAGCCTGATGGACTTCAACTATCCGAAGGAGGGCGTGCCTCTGGAGGAGGTAGAGAGCGTGGAATCCATTGTACAGCGGTTTAAGACCGGTGCAATGTCCTACGGCTCCATTTCCCAGGAGGCCCATGAGACGCTGGCCATCGCCATGAACCGGATTCACGGAAAATCCAACACCGGCGAGGGCGGCGAGAGCCTTGACCGCCTGACTCCGGGACCGGACGGACTGAACCGCTGCTCCGCGATCAAGCAGGTCGCTTCGGGCCGGTTCGGCGTGACCTCCAGATATCTGGTAAGCGCCCAGGAAATCCAGATCAAGATGGCACAGGGCGCAAAGCCGGGCGAGGGCGGACACCTTCCGGGAGGAAAGGTGTATCCGTGGATTGCCAAGACGAGACATTCCACACCGGGCGTGAGCCTGATTTCCCCGCCGCCTCATCACGATATCTATTCCATCGAGGATCTGGCGCAGCTGATTTATGACCTGAAAAATTCCAACCGGAACGCAAGGATTTCCGTAAAGCTGGTATCTGAGGCCGGCGTGGGAACGGTAGCCGCAGGCGTGGCAAAGGCCGGCGCACAGGTTATCCTGATTTCCGGCTATGACGGAGGAACGGGAGCGGCGCCGAGAAGCTCCATCCACCACGCAGGCCTGCCCTGGGAGCTGGGCCTGGCCGAGACGCATCAGACACTGCTGATGAACGGACTGCGGAACAAGGTACGGATCGAGACAGACGGTAAGCTGATGACCGGCCGGGATGTGGCCATCGCCGCCCTGCTGGGAGCAGAGGAGTTTGGCTTTGCCACCGGCCCGCTGGTAACCATGGGCTGCGTGATGATGCGTGTCTGCAACCAGGATACGTGTCCGGTGGGCGTAGCCACCCAGAATCCGGAGCTGCGCAAGCGGTTTAAAGGGAAACCAGAATATGTGGTAAACTTTATGCACTTTATCGCAGAGGATCTGCGTGAGTATATGGCAAAGCTGGGCTTCCGGACCCTGGACGAGATGGTGGGACGCTCCGACATGCTGAAGAAGAAGGAAAAAACAGAGAACCCCATGGGTGCCCGCGTAGATTTGTCCAATATCCTGAACAATCCGTACGCAAAGGCAGGTCAGAAGGTTACCTTCGATCCGGCTCAGGTGTATGACTTCCAGCTGGAGAAAACCGTAGATGAAAAGATTCTGTTAAAGAAGCTGGGGCCGGCCATTGAAGCGGGCCAGAAGCGCAGTCTGGAAATCGACGTAAAGAATACGGACCGTGCCCTGGGTACGATTTTCGGTTCAGAGATTACAAAGAAGCTGGGCGATTCCGTGGAAGAGGATACCTACACGATCAAATGCCACGGGGCGGGCGGACAGAGCTTCGGCGCATTCATTCCCAGCGGCCTGACCCTGGAGCTGGAGGGCGACAGCAACGACTACTTCGGAAAGGGACTTTCCGGCGGAAAGCTGATTGTATACCCGCCAAAGGGCATCAGGTACAAACAGGATGAAAACATCATCATTGGAAACGTGGCCCTTTACGGAGCCACCAGCGGAAAAGCCTACATCAACGGCGTGGCCGGAGAACGGTTCTGCGTCAGAAATTCAGGCGCCATTGCGGTGGTAGAGGGCGTAGGCGATCACGGCTGTGAGTATATGACCGGAGGCCGTGCCGTAATCCTTGGGCGCACAGGCAAAAACTTTGCGGCCGGTATGAGCGGCGGCGTTGCCTATGTGCTGGATGAGGACAGCGACCTGTACACGAAGGTAAACAAGAAGATGGTTTCCATCGACAGGATTACCTCCAAATATGACGTGCTGGAGCTGAAAAAAATGATCGAGGATCATGTGGCCTACACCAATTCCGAAAAGGGTAAGGCGATTCTGGACAATTTCAGCGAATACCTGCCGAAGTTTAAGAAGATCCTGCCTCACGATTACAGCCGGATGCAGATGGCGATCGTGCAGATGGAGGAAAAGGGACTCAGCAGCGAACAGGCACAGATTGAAGCATTCTATGCGAATGCCAGGAAATAGGAGGTGGAGAACATGGGAAAACCAACCGGATTTTTAGATTATGAACGGGAAACCAGCAAGGCGGTGGAGCCGAAGGAGAGAATCAAAAATTTTAACGAGTTCCATACTCCGCTTTCCCGGGAAAAACAGAGACTTCAGGGCGCACGCTGCATGTCCTGCGGCGTACCGTTCTGCCAGGCGGGCATGATGATCGGAGGCATGGCCTCCGGCTGCCCGCTGAATAACCTGGTGCCGGAGAGCAACGATCTGGTATATCTGGGTAACTGGGAGCAGGCGTACCGCCGCCTGGTCAAGACCCATTGCTTTCCGGAGTTTACATCCAGGGTATGCCCGGCCCTCTGTGAGGCCGCATGTACCTGCAACCTAAACGGCGAGCCGGTTGCCACAAAGGAAAATGAGCGGGCAATCATTGAATACGCCTATGAAAACGGGCTGGTAGAGCCCCATCCGCCAAAAATCCGTACCGGAAAAAAGGTGGCGGTGATCGGCAGCGGTCCCTCCGGCCTGGCGGCGGCCATGCAGCTGAATAAGCGGGGCCACTTGGTGACTGTGTACGAACGGAATGACCGGATCGGCGGCCTGCTGCGCTACGGTATCCCGAATATGAAGCTGGAAAAGCAGGTCATCGACCGCCGTCTGGCAGTGATGGAGGCCGAGGGCATCAAATTTGTAACGAACGCAAATGTGGGGGATAACGTAAAGGCAGCGGATATCCTGAAGGAATACGACGCGGTGGTTCTGGCCTGCGGAGCTTCCAATCCCAGAGACATCCAGGCTCCGGGCAGAGAGGCCAAGGGCATCTACTTTGCGGTGGATTTTCTGAAGGCAACCACAAAGAGCCTGCTGGATTCCAACTTTGCGGATAAGAAATTTATCCCCGCAAAGGGCAAGCATGTGGTAGTCATCGGAGGCGGAGATACCGGAAACGACTGTGTAGGAACCTCTATCCGTCTGGGCGCGGCATCCGTAACCCAGCTGGAGATGATGCCCAAGCTGCCGGATACCCGCGCGGAGAACAACCCGTGGCCGCAGTGGCCGAGAGTCTGCAAGACTGACTATGGCCAGGAGGAGGCAATCGCCGTGTTTGGCCATGATCCCCGGATTTACCAGACCACGGTTAAGGAATTTATCGCCAACAAAAAAGGCGAGCTGACCCACATCAAGCTGGTGAAGCTGGAGAGCAAAAAGGATGAAAAGACCGGCCGTATGATGATGGTGCCGGTGGAAGGCTCTGAGTCTACGATCAAAGCCGATCTGGTGCTGATCGCCGCAGGATTTTTGGGCGCGCAGAAGTACGTAACCGACGCCTTCAAGGTAGCCTTAAGTCCGAGAACCAATGTGGATACAGCTCCCGGAAAGTTTGCCACCAGCGTGCCGAAGGTATTTACGGCAGGCGATATGCACAGGGGACAGTCCCTCGTCGTATGGGCCATCCATGAAGGACGTGAGGCGGCGAAGGAAGTGGATGAGTACCTGATGGGCTACACCAATCTGTAAAGAAAAAATAAATAGAGGGAGCCTCTGCATACGTGACTTTTGCGATTGCGGAGGCTCTTTTGCCGGCGGCGCGTATAAGGCGCAGGGCCGATCCCCTCTTGCTTTACGCAGGGATTGTGGTAAGATAACAGAAAAAGGAAAAGGAGCGATAACCATGCGTGTAGAGGAACGTTTTTTACGGTATGCAGGGATAAATACCCAGTCTGCCGCCGATCAGGAGCAGATTCCCAGTACGGCGTGCCAGTGGGATCTGGCCAGATTACTGGTGCAGGAGTTAAAGGAG
>JAHZHG010000190.1:0-1354 GCA_019420425.1 Clostridiales bacterium | reverse complement strand
GTGTGGAGGATGCCAGGGTGGATGAGCACTGCTACGTGATGGGCACGATCCCGTCAAATCTGCCCGAGGGCAGCAAAGCGCCGGCGCTGGGGCTGATCGCCCATATGGACACGGCCACTGAGACCAGCGGAAAGGGGGTAAAGCCGCGGATTATAAAAAACTATGACGGTAAGGCGATTGTGCTGAATGAGGAGCGGAACATGGTGCTTTCCCCGGATGTGTTTGGGTGCCTGAACGAGGTCGTTGGCCTGGATTTGATCGTGACCGACGGGACGACGCTGCTGGGAGGAGACGACAAGGCGGGTATTGCCGAGATTATGACGGCAGTGGAATATTTCCAGACCCATCCCGAGGCGCCCCACGGCAAGCTGTGCATCGGATTTACCCCCGACGAGGAAGTAGGAAGGGGCGCGGATAGGTTCGACGTGAAGGCGTTTGGGGCCGACGTGGCCTATACGCTGGACGGCGGAGCGCTGGGTGAGCTGGAGTATGAGAACTTTAACGCAGCCTCGGCCAGGATCGAGATTACGGGAACGGTGGTTCATCCGGGCAGCGCGAAGGACAAGATGGTGAATGCGGCTGTGCTTGCCGCCGAGTTTCACGGAAAGCTGCCGCAGCAGGAGGCGCCCGCCCACACGGAAGGGTACGAGGGCTTTTATCATTTGCAGAGAATTGAGGGAAGCGTGGATAAGGCGGAGCTGGAATACATCATCCGTGATCATGACCAGGAGATTTTTGCGGCGAGGAAAAAACGGATGCAGGAGATTACCGATGAGATGAACAAGACCTACGGAGCGGATACGGTAAGGCTGCAGCTGAGAGATTCCTATTACAATATGAAGGAACAGATTCTGCCCCATATGGAGCTGATCGACCTTGCTAAAGAGGCAATGCAGGAGGAGGGCATTACGCCGATAGTCATTCCGATTCGCGGCGGAACGGACGGCGCGCGTCTTTCCTATATGGGCCTGCCCTGCCCGAACCTGTGTGCCGGCGGTTATTATGCCCACGGCCCGTTTGAGTTTGTCCCCATTCAGTCGATGGAACGGATTTCCAACCTGCTCATCCGCCTGGTTGGAAAATTTGCAGAACGATAATGTTGAAAATTCCGGGGGCCGATTAGCCGGCTCCCCTTTTTTTATGTACCGGGATATGATAGAATAGGTAAGACAGTTTCAAATGGTCCGCGAGGATTCGTTTGGCTAAAGAGAAAGCCGGGTATCCGCCGGCATCAGGAGGAAGCATTTATGGCGAAGGAAAACTACAAATTTTTTAGTCACAGGGACTGTGAATATTTTCCCTGTCACAAAACAAATGACCCGGATAATTTTAACTGCCTGTTTTGCTACTGCCC
>JAHZHG010000019.1:6256-18331 GCA_019420425.1 Clostridiales bacterium | reverse complement strand
CTTCATATTTGCAAACTTGGTAAATGTCGGAAGCAGCGGAAGCTCGATTGTCCCGATTGGGCCGTTTCTTTGCTTGGCAATGATAACCTCTGCCACATCTTTTTTATCCGTGTCCTTGTTGTAATAATCATCGCGGTATAAAAACATAACCACGTCGGCGTCCTGCTCAATGGCTCCCGACTCACGCAGGTCGGACAGCATGGGCCGGTGATCCGGCCTTTGTTCCACCGCGCGGGACAGCTGGGAAAGGGCCACCACAGGCACCTTCAGCTCTCTGGCGATTTCCTTCAGCGAGCGGGAGATGTCGGAAATCTCCTGCTGCCTGGATTCGGATTTTTTGCTGCCCTGCATCAGCTGCAGGTAGTCAATCATAATGATGCCCAGATTGTGCTCCAGCTTGTATTTCCGGCATTTGCTGCGCAGCTCCGCCACGGAAATACCCGGCGTATCATCGATGATCAAATGGGAACGGCCCACGACGCCGGCTCCCTCAATCAGATTGCCCCAGTCCTGGTCATTCAGATTTCCCGTACGCATCAGCTGGGAATCCACCCTGGATTCCAGAGCCAGCAGTCGGTTGACCAGCTGCTCCTTAGACATCTCCAGGCTGAAGATCGCCACAGTGATGTTTAGCTTAAACGCCATATGACCGGCAATATTCAATACAAACGCCGTCTTGCCCATGGAAGGACGGGCCGCAATCAGGATCAGGTCGGAGGGCTGGAAGCCGGAGGTCTTATAGTCCAGATCGATAAACCCGGTGGCCAGTCCGGTTACATTTCCCTTATTCTTTCCGGCTGCCTCAATCTTGTCCAATACGGCCAGCACTACATCCTTGATCGGTACAAAGTCCCCGGAGGCCTTCTGTTGGAGTACCTGGAAAATTTTCTTTTCCGCATCCTCCATAATGTCCTCCACCCGGTCATTCTCCAGATAGCAGGCATTGGCAATCTCTTCATTTACCTTGATGAGTCTGCGCAGCTGCGCCTTTTCCTGAACGATCTGCGCGTAATACTTTACATTTGCCGACGTGGGAACGGCCGTGATCAGCTCCCGGGCAAATTCCAGGCTGCTGATTTCCGGCGGTACGTCCTTCTCCCTCAGCCGGTTCTGCAGAGTCACCGGGTCAACCGGCTTTCCCTCTGCATACAGCTCGGTCATCGCCTCAAAGAGTATGCCGTACTGTCTCTGGTAAAAATCCTCGCTGGTAATCAGATCGGTGGCCGCCACAATGGCATCCTGATCCAGCAGCATTGCACCGATAACCGACTGCTCCGCTTCGGTGCTGTGGGGCAGAATCCGCTTTATCGCCGCTTCCTCCATGGCCGGGCCTCCTTTCTGTCAAACCGCGGATAGCTTATGCCTCTGTAATCTTTACCTTGAGTTCTGCCGTCACCTTGGGGTGCAGGCGAATGGGAACCATGGTCACGCCCAGGGACTTGATCGGTCCGTCCATTTGGATCTTCTTTTTGTCCAGCTCCAGATTCAGCTGCTTTTTCGCCGCCTCGGCAATTTCCTTTGAGGATACGGAGCCGAATACCTTTCCGCCTTCGCCTACCTTCACCGCCAGGGTGACTTCTTTTTCTTTGATTTCTTCTGCCAGCGCTTTTGCTGCATCCAGATTTTCCTGGGCAACCTTTTCTGCGTTGGCCTTCTGTAGCTTCAGGTCGTTTAAGTTCTTTCCGTTTGCCTCCACGCCCAGCTTCTTTTTCAGCAGCATGTTCCTGGCATAGCCCTCGCTGACCTCTACAACCTCACCCTTTTTTCCCAGGGACTTTACGTCTTCCAGCAAAATTACCTTCATGTTTGTTTTCCTCCATTCTTATATTCCGTATCAGATCGCCTTTTCCTCAGTCATTTCCCTGAGCGTCTGCTTCAGTACCTCCACCGCCTGCTCCTCGCTGATATTATCCAGCTGTGCGCCGGCAATATTCATGTGGCCGCCTCCGCCAAGACGTTCCATAATAATCTGTACGTTTACCTCATCAATCGCCCGCGCGCTGATATAAATGCGGCGGTTAAAGGGTGTCAGCACAAAGGACGCCTTTACGCCCACAATATTCAGCAGCTCATTGGCCGCCTGGGCGCCGACCACCGTAGGATTATCCAGGCCCTCGGACGGACATCTGCTGATGGCAAACCGGTCCATATAAACCTCGGCATGGCGCACCGCCTCTGCCCGCGCTTTGTAGGTAGCCATATCATCACGGAACATCTTGCGCACTCTCGTCACATCCGCGCCCTTTCTGCGCAGGAATGCGGCCGCCTCAAAGGTGCGCACACCCGTCTTGGCCAGAAAGTTGTTGGTGTCAATGATGATACCGGCATAAATGCAGTCTGCCTCACGCGGACGCAGCCGCACATATTCATCAAAATACTGAAGAATCTCCGCCACCATCTCACATGCCGAGGAAGCCGACGGTTCAATATAGGAAAGCGCCGCATTTTCGATCTGCTGGCTTCCCTGGCGGTGGTGATCCAGCACCACAACCGTATTGGTCCGATCCAGCAGCTCCTCACACTCCGTCATCGACGGACGGTTGGTATCCACCACGACCAGCACGGCCTGATCGTTCACCAGTTCCTTTGCCTGCTGGTGGGAGACAAAGAAATCGTGGTCATATTCCTTGTCTTCCGTAAATATCTGCACCCACGGCTTAATCCCGCCTGTGATGTCGCTGGTCACAATATGGGCCTTTTTGCCCACAATCCGCGCCGCACAATATATGCCCACAGCCGCGCCCAGCGTATCGATATCCGTAACCTTGTGCCCCATGACCACAACGGTTTCTTTTTCGGTCATGATTTCACGCAGCGCCTGTGCCTTTACTCTGGCCTTTACCCGGGTGTTGCGCTCTGCCAGCTGGGTCTTTCCGCCGTAATACGTGATCTTTTCTCCGTCCTTCAGCACAGCCTGGTCGCCGCCGCGTCCCAGAGCCAGCTCCATCGCCCCTCTCGCATATTCGTAGCCCTGGATATACCCGTCTCCGTTAATGCCCAGGCCTATGCTCAGGGTAACGCCCATCTCGTTTCCCACATTGACCATCTTTACGTCCTCAAGCAGAGAAAAGCGGTCGCTTTTGAGCGTTGGCAGGTTCTTCTGGGTCAGCATAATAAAATACTTATCCTTTTCCAGCTTCTTGACCAGGCCCCCCATACTCGTGATATACTTGTTGATCTTCCGGTCAATCAGCGCGGCAAGCAGAGAGCTTCTGACCTCTTCCACACTTTCCTGCACCTCATCGTAGTTATCGATATAGATCAGGCCGACCACGGGCTGGTTTTCCTGGTTCTCCCGGATGTACTGATTCTGCAGCGTGATATCAAACAGATAAACGGCAAGCAAATGGTTGTCCTCTGCTGTGCCCTCAATGAGCTCCGTAGCATCCAGCAGCTCGTCGATGCAGATCCTCTGGATCAATACCTGATAATCCCTTTCGCCATAACGGATCTCCAGGGATACCTCCTCATCATTTTCCGGAAAGAAGCCGTCGTTGACCTGGGGAAACAGGTTGGAAATACTCTTGTGATACGTCCGGTTTTTCCCGGTAATCTCACACATCTGGTCATTCATCCAGATGATCTTTCCATTTGTTTCCAAGAGTCCGTATGGGATGGCAAACTCTCTAAGCAGCACCTTTTGTATCTGTCCGTAATTTGTCGCAAAATTAACCAGCTCTGCCACGATTCTCGGTTTATAGAAAAAATACACGAGGAGTACCGTAATGATATAAACCGCACTGAATATGGAAGCAACTATTGCCGATTTCAGATCGACAAACAGCAGCGCAATATCCAAAATAATCGAGCAGAAAACCAACATCAGGCTCCACTGCCAGTAGGAACGCAGTCTCCCGCTGTATTTGATCTTCTGTTTCATTTTCCTCCGCTCCCTTTGGGGTGATTTACACTACTAATAGCTTATTTTACCACAAAACAAGGGAAGAATCCAGATAAAAAGGCCGGGAAGCACTCTCTTAGGGAGCCTCTTCCCGGTTTTTTTGCCTGTTTCAGGCAATTTCTTCAAAATTTTTCTGATACCACAGCAAAAAGAGATAAACTGTCCATATTTTACGGGCATTATCTGCTTTTCCCACTTTGTGCTCTTCCAGCATATCCGTCAGATACGACTGGTCAAAAAACTTTCCCGCAGCGGCAGAATCAAAGACCTGCTTTACCCGCAGATAGCACGGCTCTTCTCTCAGCCACTTTTTCACCGGTACGGGGAAGCCAAGCTTCTTCCGTTTTTCCTCCTGCTTTGACAGGAGGCCGTTGCATGCGCCGCGCAGTATATATTTGGTTGTATGCTTGGTTACGCGGTAGTGAGGCGGTATCGCAGAGGCTGCCCTGGCCACCTCCGGATCCAGAAACGGAACACGTACCTCCAGGGAATGCCCCATGCTGATGTGATCCGATTTCCGCAGAATATCTCCGCGCATCCACAGCTTTGTATCTATGTACTGCATCTTTGTCAGCTCGTGCTGTCCCTTAACCCGGTCGTAATACGGGCGGGTCACCTCTGTGGGATCCAGAGACACGCCGTCCTTAACCTTAAGCACGCGCCGGATTTCGTCCTCGTGGAAAATATATGCGTCTCCAATGAAACGCTCCTCCACTCTCTGCCCGGCACGAATCAGATACTGCTTTCCTTTAAAGGAAAACGGTATCTTTTCTACTATCCGCCGGACTCCCCTGCGCACCTTTTCCGGAATCCATTCCACCGGCTTTAAGGCCATCGCTGTTCCGTAAATCGGATATCCGCCAAAGAGCTCGTCCGCGCCCTCTCCGGAGAGCACCACTTTTACATGCTCGGACGCCAGCTTGCAGAGGAAGTTTAAAGGAATAATCGACGGGTCAGCCACCGGCTCATCCAGATGATCCAGTATCTCCCCTGTGCTGTCCCAGAATTCTTCCCTTGTAATTTTTTTCGTATAGTGGGTAATTCCATATCGTTTGCAGAGCTCTGCGGCCTTTTCGATCTCGCTGTACCCTTCTTCTTCAAACCCTACGCTAAACGCTTTTTTTACTTTTGACAGCGCAGCTACCACAGAGGAATCGATACCCCCGGAAAGGAAGGTACCGATCTCCACATCTCCGATCATATGGCTCTTCACCGAATCTTTCAAACTGAGCGCGGTCTGTTTTACCAGCTCCGCCTCAGACTTGCTCTTGTCCGGCTTCCATACCATGTCCCAATATTCTTCGATCTGCAGCCTGCCGCCCTTCCACATCGCGCTGTGGCCGGGAAGCAGCTGATAAATGCCGCGGTAAAATGTCTCCTCCAGCGGATTATACTGAAAGGCCAGATAGGAAGCAAGCGCCTGTTCATTCAGCTCGCGCGCCTCCCCCGGCACGCTCAAAATCGCCTTGATCTCCGAGGCAAACACCAGGCGTTCTCCCGGTGTAACCTGATAAAACAGCGGCTTTATTCCGAATGGATCCCTGCCCAGGAACATCGACTGATCGCGAAAATCCCAGACGGCAAAGGCAAACATACCGCGCAGCTTTTTCAGTATCTCCTTCCCGTACTCCTCATATCCGTGAAGGATAACCTCCGAATCCGTCTCCGTACTGAATATATGTCCTTTTTTCTTTAAGGCCGTTCTAAGTTCTTTGTAGTTATAAATCTCCCCATTAAATACCAGCGCCATCGTCTGGTCCTCGTTCAGTATCGGCTGCTTACCGTTGCGCACTCCGGTAATACTGAGTCTCCTCATTCCGATTCCGCCGTGGCCATCCACGTACTGTCCCCAATCATCCGGTCCACGGCTAATGATTTTATCTAACATGGCGGTCATGATTTCCGTTCCATTGACTGCCAGTACATCCGAACTGAATCCTGCTATTCCACACATATCGTCCTATGTCCTCCGTATACTCCCCCGCGATGCCTTCCTTCTCTGACATCGCTATCCCCTATTGTAGCAGAATTATTCGAATAAGCAATAAAATTTTTCTTAATATCTGTTTACCTGTTTCTTAACATTTATGTAAACCCTTATACGCCGTATTCATTCATATAAGAAATCACATCATCCTTAAACTTCTCCCACTCATCCGGATTCTCCACAAAGTACAGAGGACACTCCTTTCCCGTCACATCATAATGGCGGATAATCCCCTCTCTCCCCAGGCCAAACTTCTCGCACAGCCAGGCAACCAGATGGACAGCCGACGTATACGTCCCCTCCGTAAACTTCCCGGTTTCATCCGGATGGCAGCACTCTATGGAGACCGTGTTGTGGTTTGCGCTGTTAGAGGCGTAGGCCACTTCATTTACCGGCACATTCTGGATAATCTCCCCCTCCAGGCCAATGAGAAAATTGCTGCTCATGGAATCGTTCTGATAGTCCTTCAGATTTTCAAAATAGTCATGGTTCTGCTGAGCGGTTGTCCCCGGATTTCCAATATAATGGACAACCACGCCTTCAATCCGGTCTGTATGGATGCCTGGTCTTGACCATTCATTTACCGTCAGCAGCTGCACATCGATTCCGGGATCAGGGATGCGCATCTCATCATCCGTCTTTTCCACCCACTGCGTGCTTTCCCTTGTTTCTATCCCATAGCTGTCCTCATTCGTCTCTACAGCCTGCTTCTCCACAAAGGCTTCCCGCACCCCGTTCCAGATGCCGATTCCCACCTTCAGCAAAGCGATGATCAGCAGAATCGTCATCACCGTCAGTACAATCGCATACTCTCTTCTGACCTGCGCCCTGCGTTCCTCCTGAATCCTTCTGCGCGTCTTCTCTCTTTCGTCCATCCTGCCCCTCCCCTTATTTGCTAAACTGCAGCTCTGGGTTTACTATAAAAGGGGATTGCATCAAAATTCCATCATACGCTAAAAAAATCTGGTGTATCCTCCATACAAATGCGTTCCATATCGATTAAAATAATACTCCGTGCTCAGCTCATCGTCAGACAGCTCCAGTACTATCGTCTCGTAAAACATCTCGTAAGGGATCTCCACCTCATCCATATAAACTCCACGCTCCCATAGTTCTTCTTCATCAATTTCTTTCTGCCACATTTCTTCTGCCGGAGTAATCTTATACTGGCTGGACTCTACCTTAAGGCCCAGATATTCGGCAAATGCCTCTGCCTGGGCTGTCAGAGCCTTTCCCACTCCCACATCCGCATAAAACTGCTCGTCTATCCACTCGCCATTATCGCTGAACATCAGCACCTTTCCGGTTTCCGAATCGCAGAGCAGCTCCAGATATCCGCCTAACTCCGGCTGATTAAAGAAATAGCTCTCCAGCACAAGCACCTCATAGGTATCTTTATTAAACAGCACCGTGCTGTTTCCGCCGGCATATTCATAGGGAAAATACTGCTGCAAAACGTCCAGCTCCTGGAGCTTTTCCACCTCACGGCAGACACGTTTGATCTGCTCATCATTGACTACGTCAGCCATCTCCTTGCCGTACAGCTGTTCATACGCAATATTCCCGTCTTCGTCCTGCTCCAGAAGGTAGTTCAGCTTTTCTATGATCGACGGCTCATGCTTCTTCAGACCTACCTCGGCCACCGCCGAGACCTGGACCCCCTCCAGCAGCTCCTTTTCCTCCTGCCGAAACAGTATCTGAGGGATCAGCACACTGAAGGCGACAAGAACGGCCAGCACCGCCAGCATTCCTACGTATTTCCACCATTTTCCCCTCATCGCTTCTCACTCCCTTCCGGGTTGGCAGCCAGATACAGCTTGGCTTTCGTCCCCTTTCCCGGCTCACTTTCAAAATCCAGATATCCGCCGTGGCCTTCCGCAATCTTGGCGCTGATTGCCAGGCCAAGCCCCGCTCCGCCCTGCTGCCTGCTTCTGGATTTATCTACCATATAAAATGCCTCCGTTATCTTCTTCAGATCCTCTTTGGGAATACCCTTTCCGTGATCCGTAACGGAAATCACATAGTATTTTCCTTCCTTATAGCCTTCCAGCAGAATCCGCCGGTCGTCCTCCATTGCCTTTCTGGCATTGTCAATAAAGTTCAGGATCACGGTCTGAATGAGGGCCTGTTCAATCCAGATTACACTTCCGTCCCCCTTTGTGTCCAGTACAATCTCCTCTTTGATCACAATCGGCAGAGTAATCTCCCGGATGCGGTCGAAGAAATCTTCAATATTCACCGGCTCCACATGCATTTCCTGCCGGTCCAGCATAATCAGATCCAGCATACGGAAGGACAGGGACTCCAGCCGCTTTCCCTCCTGAAAAATGTAATTTGCACACATAAAGTTCAGCTCCGGAGACTGCTTGTTTGACCGGAGCACATCCGCATAGCCGATGATGGAGGTCATCGGCGTCTTTAGCTCATGGGCAAAGCTGGCGATGAACTCCTCTCTGCGCTGCCCTTCGACCCCCAGCTCCACGATTTTCTCCTCCAGGGCGTCCGCCATCTCGTTAAACCTGGCGGACAGGTCGGCGATCTCATCGCTTCCCCTGATGGGAATGCGGACGCTCAGATTCCCCCCGGCAATATCCGTGGCCACCATCGAAATCGTCTGCAGGGGCCGAACCAGAAAGCGGGCCATCATGTAGCTGAGCAGGCCGTTTATGATGAACAAAATCATCATCAGATTCTGGTATACACGGATCTGCTCATCCCTGTCCGCAAAAATCTGTGTCGCATCATGAAAGGTGTCAATATAGTACGTTGTATCCCCGGCCATAATCTGGCTGACTACCTCCAGGTAATAGTCATCCCCGTCCCGGATCAGGCGGCTGGCATTCTGCGCCGCAGAAATGATATCGGTAAGGGTAGTGTCATATGACGGCATATACCCGGAAATAAAGCAGGCCTTTTTTTGCTCGTCCAGCACCCGGATACGCATTCCCCGCGTCCGCAGGCCTCCGGATATGCTCTCCAGCGCATCCTCCATGGTTTCCCGGTCTACAGTGCCGGTAGAATCGGCCTCCTTATCCAGATAGCTGGCCAGCATCAGCTGATATATCCGGTTCTGATTCTGGGCGCTGTCCAGCGAACGGTTATATGATCCGCGAAAAAAGGAGGATATCAGAAGATATCCCCCTGTGCAGAACGTAATGGTGAGTGTCAATATCGTACTGAAAAAAATCTTCCAGGTTATCTTCATTCCAGCTCCAGTCGGTATCCTACCTTATAAATTGTCTTGATCCTGCTCTCCCAGCCGACCTTTCTTCGCATACGCTGTACGTGAAGGTCCACTGTTCGGCTGTCACCCTCATACTCTCCCTGCCAGACTCGTTCATATATCACATCCCGAAACAGTGCAATGTTTGGATTCCGGACAAACAGCAGGAGCAAATCAAACTCCTTATTTGTCAGGCTGATGGATTTTCCTTCCTTTTTCACTGTCCGGGACACGGTATCGATCTCCAGGTCTGCCACCGTGAGCTTCTGCTGATCCTTATGGTAGCGCCGCAGCACCGTCTCCACCCTGGCCATCAGCTCGATAATCTCAAAGGGCTTGGCCAGGTAGTCCTCTGCTCCCATACGCAGGCCCTTGACCTTATCATTCACCGACGTTTTTGCCGTCAAAAAAATCACCGGAATCTCCAGCGGGCGGATATACTCCATTACCTCATAGCCATTGATCTTCGGCAGCATGATATCCAGCAGCACCAGATCAAAATACTCCTCGTCAATTCGCTTAACCGCTTCCGCCCCGTCATACGCACAGATGCAAAAATATCCCGCATTTGTCAAGCTCAGATTAATCAGATTGGCAATCGGTTTTTCATCTTCAACAATCAGGATTTTAATCATGTCTCTCCCCCTTGTCTATCATACCTGATTTTAATTGAAAATTGAATCATTTTTGCATCATTTTTCTTTCCTTATTTATCCTGCTTTTCTTCCAGCTTTCTTTCAATCCTCCTGTACAGCCCCTCCAGCTCTGCTTTTTCCCTGTCCGGGCTGTCATTCAGAAAATCCGGAAATTCTCTTAAAAATTCTGCCAGCTCCTCCAGCGGCGCATCATCCAGATACTTCTGGAAAAACTCCGCATCACTCATCTTAAGTAACCTTAACAATTCATTGCCTTTCATCTGCATAATCCTTCATTCCTCCGTCAGAATACTACCGTATGGTGGTAAAATCACATATATTATGCCACCATTTGGTAGTCTAATCAAGAGGTGAGCAGCTTGTATTATGAACGAATTGAAAATCTCCGAATAGACAATGACTTGACACAGCAGCAGGTAGCCGCCTACCTGGACTGCAATCGTGAAGTCTATCGCAGATACGAAAAGGGCCTGCGTGATATCCCTGTATGGGCGCTGATTCGACTGGCAAAGCTGTATGATTGCTCTGTAGATTATCTCATTGGTGTCTCAGATGTAAAGCGGCGCTTCGGGAAATAATCCCCATGCCGCAAAACAGACTGATTCCCTGACCGGAACCAGTCTGTTTTGTATGCGCTGGTACGAAAGCCGGAAAAGCGCATAAAAAAAGCCTTTAGGCAATGGGGAACCCCTGTCTAAAGGCTTATGCTCCGGCGATTAGTCCTGTACGTACGGCATCAGGGCGATGTGACGTGCTCTCTTGATTGCTACGGTCAGCGCTCTCTGATGCTTTGCACAGTTTCCGGTGATTCTTCTGGGAAGGATTTTTCCTCTCTCAGATACGTATCTTTTCAGCTTGTTAACGTCCTTGTAATCGATCTCGTTATTTTCTTTTCCGCAGAACACACAAACTTTTTTTCTTCTGCGTCCGCCTCTTCTCTTCATGGGAGAATCAGCATTTCTATCTTTACTGTAAGCCATGGTTAATTCCTCCTTATTCAAAATATATAACGAATATATTCGGGAACTGTAGCAGTCATTTAGTTAAAGGGAAGCTCCTCGTCAATGCCGTCCGGGATGTTCATGAATCCGTCGGCTGAGGAAGCCTGGCTGGGCGCCGGTCTGGTCGGAGCGGGCGTCGGAGCGGAATAGGAATTGGAATAACCGGAACCCATGCTGCTCTCGCTGGCTGCCTTGCTTTCTGCAAACTCCTGATCCTCTACCACCACGTCTGTGGTATATACCTTCTGCCCTTCTCTGTTGGTGTAGCTGCCGGTCTGGATACGTCCGGTAACGATTACCTTCAGGCCCTGGCGGAAATACTTTTCTGCGAACTCTGCGCTTCTGCCGAATGCCACACATCCGATAAAGTCCGCGGTCTGGTCTCCGTCTCTGCGGAATCTGCGGTCTACGGCAAGGGTATATCTGGCAACAGCCGTAGAGCTCTCTCCTGCGGAATAGCGAACCTCAGGATCTCTGGTCAGGCGTCCCATTAAAATGACTTTATTCATACAATCTCCTCTTTTCTGCTATCTATGCTTCCTGTTTAACGCATAAATATCTGATCACGTTGTCCATGATACGGATACGTCTCTCGATCTCAGCCGGAGCAGTCGGATCAGCCTCAAAACGAACGAAGTAGTAAAATCCTTCTCTCATCTTCTGGATTTCGTAAGCAAGTCTCTTCTTGCCCCACTCGTCCACCTCTGTCACTACGCCGTTAAAGCGGGTGATCAGTGCTTTCACCTTTTCCATGACAGCAGCTCTTTCTTCATCTTCGAGCTTTGCGTTAACAACTACTGCTAATTCATACTTGTTCATGCTTTCGCACCTCCTTATGGTCTCTGGCCCCCTCACAGAGGAAGGAGCAAGGAAATTAAAATATTACATCACGAGTGTCTAGTTTACCATAAAAATCCTTATTTTTCAAGCTTTTTATGCAGCTCCCTCGTATTTTTTTCTACTAGCTTCCGGGCAATCATAATCTGATGCCCGCAGCCCATGCACTTTAGCCGAAAGTCCGCTCCCACGCGGAGAATTTCCCATTCGCTGCTGCCGCAGGGGTGCTGCTTTTTCAGCCGGACTACATCTCCTATCTGATAATCCATACGCTACACCTCGATCTGTCCCAGGATTTCTCCGATACTGCCCTGCACCAGCAGATTGGCAAACCGATCCCTGGGCGTTGTGGATTTGTTAATCAGCACCAGCTTGTCTCCCCGATAGTAGTCAATCAGCCCCGCCGCAGGATATACGGCCAGAGAAGTGCCTCCCACAATCAGCACATCCGCATGTGCGATAAAATATAC
>JAHZHG010000019.1:0-6246 GCA_019420425.1 Clostridiales bacterium | reverse complement strand
CGTCGGGCTTTATGACGCCGCCGCATTCCGTACACTTCGGCGTCCCCTCAGCCTCCAGCATATACCGGGCACCGTAAAATTTCCCGCAGCGCTGACAGTAATTCCGGTGAACGCTGCCGTGCAGCTCCAGTACGGTTTTGCTTCCGGCCATCTGATGCAGGCCGTCAATATTCTGGGTAATTACCGCCTTTAGCTTTCCTGCTGCCTCCAGCTCCGCCAGCTTTTTATGCGCAGCGTTTGGCTTTGCCGTCAGGCAGAGCATCTTATCCTGATAAAACCGGTAAAATTCATCCGTATGCCGCACAAAAAAGGAATGGCTCAGAATAGTTTCCGGCGGATAGTCGTATTTTTGATTATACAGTCCGTCCACACTGCGGAAATCCGGAATCCCGCTCTCTGTGGACACGCCTGCTCCTCCGAAAAATACGATGTTGTCACTGTTTTTGATCAGCTCCCGGAGCTTTTCGATTTCCCCTTTCATTTCTGCTCTCCTTCCTTTTTCTGCATTGAACGATAGGTTTTTTCCAGTTTTCCCTGTAAAATAAACCGTGTTGCGTCATCCCCTGTACAGGTAGACAGAGTAACCACCTTATCCTCCGGCAAAATCTCTACCTCATCCGCATCGATCATGGATTTTTCCCGCATCTTCTCAATAAATTCCGTAAATTCCTCTTCGGTAAATTTCTCCTGGTATGCGTCTCCCTTGCTGTCTACTACAGAACAGGAAAAGATTCGGCAGCGGTAGATGTAATCCGGCGTATAAATCCAGAAATAGTGCGACTTTTCATAGGCATCCTCGTAGCCAAAATAATTCAGCTTGCCAAACATGGACGCATTTTTCATATTGTGGCCGTAGATTACGGAATTTTGGTCTGTAAATCCCGGCGCATTCGTGCAGCTTAAAAACAGGCAGCCTGCAATGTTTTCTGTCCGCTCAAAGGTATGATGAAGGTAGTAATCGTTATCCTCACCCTGTGCCACCGGATAGGAAATATCGATTCCCGGCACGCGAAGCCACGCGATTATTTCTTCATTGATCTCCTGCAGGCCTTCAAAATCAATGGGATTTTTCATTACCGGAAGGATAATCTGTTCTCCCTTTTCGCCTTTTTCCTCAGTAAACCCTTCAGTGGCGGGCTCTTCAGCCTTGTCTTTGCCGGCCGTATCCCGGGAGCCGCCGCTGTCGGACGCTTCCTTTGTGCCCTGCGAGCCGTCCCCGCCTGACGCATCTTCTGCGTCCGGTGAGCCGTCCCCGCCTGATGCATCTTCTGCGTCCGGTGAACCGTCTCCTCCAGACGCATCTTCTGCGCTCCGCGTTTCTCTCCCGCCGGGCGCATGATTCGCATCGGGGGAATCTTCCCCGCCGGCTGCCCCTCCGGAGGCGCCTTCGCCCTCCTCCGGGCCGCTGACAAACTGCCTGGCCAGGTCGGAATACTCGTCGCTCCCTTCTTTATAAGTCAGGTAAATCGTCGCCAGCTGATACGCGGAATATACAAACACACACAGGGCCGCCGCCATAATCAGGCCTCGGATTACATCAAAAAATGAACGTTTCTTTTTCCCTTTACTCATTATCGTCAGCCCCCTTCCGGAAGATCCGCTCTCCTGCCTCCTGCTCCGGAAGCTCTTCATCCAGATACAGCTCCTCCGGAATCTTTTCCCTCGTTTCCTTTTTCGGCGCTTTTTTCGGCGGCATCGGCTGCCCCTTTGGCAGGGACACCATAAACGTGGTTCTGCCCTCACTGCTGGCTGCCTCGATCTTTCCTCCGTGCAGCTCTACGATCTCTCTGGCAATCGCCAGGCCCAGGCCCGCTCCTCCGGTCTGTCCGGATCTGGCCGGGTCGGCGCGGTAAAATTTTTCAAAAATAGACATCAGCTTTTGTCTGGGAATCGTTGGGCCAAAATTCGTAAAGGTAATAATAATATCATTTTTGGAACCCCTTGCCTGAATGGAGATATTTGTTCCCGGGTCGCTGTATGCAACTGCATTGCGCAGCAGATTGTCAAACACCCTCGCCAGCTTATCCGGATCGGCCTGCACCATCAGATTTTCGTCGGCGTCTACGGAACAGGTCATCGATTTTTCCTTTAGCATTCCGTAGCTTTCATCGGCCATCTGCTCCAGCATCATAGACAGATCGAACCTGTCCTTTTCCAACACAATATCCTGAAGATTAAACCGGGTGATTTCAAAAAATTCATTGATCAGGTCGCCCAGCCGGATGGCCTTTTCCAGTGAAATATGGGTGTACTTTGCCCTTTCCTCCTGGTCCATATTCGGATGACCGTCCAGCATGGTCAGATAGGCAATCACTGAGGTCAGAGGGGTCTTCAGATCATGGGCCAGAAAAACCACCAGGTCATTTTTGCGCTGCTCACTTTCCATTGCCTCATATTCCCGCCTGCGCAGGATCATCTTCATTTCGTTCAGCTTTTCCGCCAGCGGATCCAGGCCCATGGGCAGCTTCACCGGTATGTCTGCGTCATTCAGCACATTGTCAATTCCCCTGCTCACCATATCCAGGCCGTCCGTCATCCGGGAAATGGCAATATAAAAGAAAAATAAAAACAGCGCGATAAACCCAACTCCGAGAAACCAGAATTTGTGATCAATAAACACGCTGTTGTAAAGGTCCACTGCGTCCCAATAGGACAGATTAAACTTCATAAAAAACTGCACCATGAGGTGAGTTATGGTATCCTGAATAATTCCGTCCAGGAAAAAGGTAAGTATACCATAACCCACAATGCAGGTCAGCCCAGTAATCAGCAGCGCCTGCCCCATGATCATCAATTTAAACTTGCGGTACTTATTTTTCAACCTTATACCCTACTCCCCATACCGTCTTGATAAAGTCACTGTTCCGTCCGGTGCTGCCCATCTTTTCCCGCAGATGCCGGATATGCACCATTACCGTGTTGTTGCTGTTCTTGTAATATTTTTCCTTCCAGACCTGTTCAAACAGCTGCTCCGAGCTGATTACCTGCCCCCGGTTCTCGCACAGCAGCCAGAGAATGTCAAATTCAATCGGCGTAAGATTCAGATTCCGTTCATTGTAGCTGCACTCATGGGTGGTGCGGTTCAGCACCAGCCCCTTGAAGTCAATCACATCCTCCTGGGGCTTTGCCGTCTCATTGTACTTTGTGGATCGGCGCAGCTGGGCCTTTACTCTGGCCACCAGCTCCAGGGGGTTGAACGGCTTTGCAATATAATCATCCGCGCCCAGCGTAAGGCCGGTGATCTTGTCCATGTACTCCGTCTTTGCCGTGAGCATAATTACCGGGAACGTATAGTTTTCCCGGATTTTCTGTAGCACGACAAAGCCGTCCATATCCGGCAGCATGACGTCCAGAAGAGCGAGGTCGGGCTGCTCCTTTTCGATCAGCTCCAAAGCCTCCTCTCCCGTATATGCGACAGTCACCGCATAGTTTTCTGTTTTCAGATAAAGGGCAATGACTTCTGCAATCTCTTTTTCATCGTCCAATACTAAAATCTTATTTTCCATACCATCCTCCGAAGAGTGTTACTCACAGTTACCTACGGTTCTCGGGAACGGAAGTACGTCGCGGATATTGGCCATGCCGGTCAGATACATCACGCAGCGCTCAAAGCCCAGGCCAAATCCGGCGTGGCGGGTGGTTCCGTATTTCCGCAGATCCAGATACTGGCTGTATTCTGCCTCGTTCAGGCCCAGCTCGCGGATTCTGGCAAGGAGCTTGTCGTAGTCCTCCTCACGCTGGCTGCCGCCGATGATCTCGCCGATTCCCGGTACCAGGCAGTCCATAGCCGCCACGGTCTTTCCGTCGTCGTTCAGCTTCATATAGAAAGCCTTGATTTCCTTCGGATAATCCGTCACGAACAGCGGCTTTTTGAATACCTGTTCGGTCAGATACCGCTCATGCTCGGTCTGTAAATCACATCCCCAGGAAACCTTGTATTCAAATTTGTCGTTGTTCTTCTCCAGGATCTCAATCGCCTCGGTGTACGTCACATGGCCGAACTCGGAAGAGGCAACGTGCTTCAGCTTGTCAATCAGGCCCTTTTCGATAAAGGCGTCAAAGAATGCCATCTCCTCCGGAGCATTCTCCAGCACATAGTTGATCACATATTTCAGCATGGACTCTGCCAGCATCATATCGTCGGTCAGATCCGCAAAGGCGATCTCCGGCTCAATCATCCAGAACTCAGCCGCATGGCGGGTGGTGTTGGAATTTTCGGCGCGGAAGGTGGGGCCAAAGGTATAAATATTCTTAAATGCCTGGGCGTACATCTCGCCGTTCAGCTGGCCGCTTACCGTCAGATTGGTGGCTTTGCCGAAGAAATCCCTGGAATAATCTACTTTTCCGTCGGGAGTCAGCGGCAGGTTCTCCGGATCCAGCGTCGTTACTCTGAACATCTCGCCTGCGCCTTCGCAGTCACTGCCCGTAATCAGCGGAGTGTGTACATAGACAAAATCCCTCTCCTGGAAAAACCTGTGGATCGCATACGCAATCAGGGAGCGCACACGGAATACCGCCTGGAAGGTGTTCGCTCTGGGGCGCAGATGGGCAATGGTCCGCAGATATTCCAGGGTGTGGCGTTTTTTCTGCAGAGGATAGTCCGGCGCGGAATTTCCCTCCACAACTACCTCAGATGCCTGAATCTCAAAGGGCTGCTTTGCCTGGGGCGTAGCCGTCAGGATACCCTTTACGATCACCGCCGCTCCTACGTTTAATTTACAGATTTCTGCAAAGTTTTCCATTTCTCCATGGTAAACCACCTGCAGCGTTTCAAAAAACGTACCGTCATGAATCACCAGGAAACCAAATGCTTTTGAATCCCGGTTGCTCCTTACCCAGCCGCCGACGCTGACCTCTTTTCCCATGTATTCGTCACGATTATGAAATAATTCCCTTACCGTTATCAAATTCATCGTATATTCTCCTTATTCGTGATAATCTATGTGTATAAGTATATCCCATTCCGCGTTTCCCTGCAAGCCCAACCTCAGGGATGCGCACAGGAAAAAAAGTATACGGTTCATGCAACAAACCGCGCATTTTTCTGCACTATATTTATAGAACGGATGGAAGGAGCCCCGCGCTGCTTTCGTCCGTGACACTGCGCAGCTGTCTGAAAGGAGTGAGTTCATGAAATCAAATACAGATCTGGTCCGGCGGGCCAAAGCAGGGGACGTTTCCGCTTTTGCCGCGCTGTACGAAACCGTCTATAAGGATCTATATCGTTTTGCCCTGTACATACTGGGCAATCCACATGACGCGGAGGATGCGGTGAGCGACGCCGTTACGGACGCCTTTATGCAGATTTCTGCTCTGCGGAGCGAGGAAGCCTTCCGGTCATGGATGTTTAAAATATTATCCATAAAATGCAGGAAAAAGCTGGGGCAGTACGCTTCTATGCCGGACTCTCTGGAGGAGGACCTTCCCCATGAGCCGGAGGACCTGGCCCAGAAGCAGGACGTACGGCGGGCCTTTTCCCGGTTGAACCGCATTGACCGGCAGATTCTCTCTCTGCGGATCTTCGGCGGGTACACCAGCCTGGAGATCGCCGAGGAAATCCATATGAATCCCAGCACCGTCCGCTCCCGATGCAAACGGGCGCTGGCCCTGCTGCGTGAACTGCTGAGCTGATCCCGGCGCCTGCCGCATTTTGACAGAAAGGAGTTTTTACATGAACAGAAATGATTATCCATATAAAGAAAACCCACTCACCCCGGAGGAAGAAACGCTTTGCGATGAAATCCGAAGCAGCGCAGAGGATGTGGACATCCCGGAAAGCCTGGCTCCGGATGCCGTCCGGAACAGACTGGAGCTCCTCTCCCAGACCCGTGCCTTTTCCGGCAGCGGTCAGCCCGGAGAAGCCCCGGATAGCCAGAAGAGAAGCAGATATCAGGCTAAGGAGGAAAAGCCTTCCTTTTTCCGCAGGAACCGCCGCCGTATCTCTGCCCTTGGCGGACTCTCCGCAGCCGCCCTAATCGCCCTTGCCTTCCTGTGGCAGCAAAACAACTTAACAAATGAACCGATAGCACCCGCTCAGTCCTCCACCGAGACTATGGAAATGGCGCAGACCGCGGCCATAGCCACCGTCCAGGAGGCTGCCGAAGAAGAGGCTTTCACTCAGACTGAACAGTCCGTTGAAAAACAAATTCCGGAGGATCTCCCCCTGCAGGCCGCCTCATCCTATGAAGCCCTGTATCAGACGCTGTACGAAAAATTTGGCAGCGCAGGCAGCCCCCAGACAGAAGC
>JAHZHG010000189.1 GCA_019420425.1 Clostridiales bacterium | reverse complement strand
GGGCCTGGAGGAAATGGTCAGCTATCTGCTGGACCATAAGCGTTATGCGAATATCGGCTATATCGGCGGCCTGTATGAGGAGGGAAGCGTCCGGATCGGTATGCACCGTCTGAACGGCCTGCGCAGGATACTGGAAAAGCGGAATCAGTACGAGGAACGGTTTTTCCATGTGGGCGAGATCAGCAGAGAAAGCGGCTATACTCTGGCAAAAAAGGCTGCGCAGGAGGGAACGCTGGCCGAGGCGATCCTGCTGGGCAGCGACGAGGTGGCTGAGGGAGCGCTGGAGGCCTTCAGCGAGCTGGGCCTGCGGGTGCCAAAGGACGTGGCGGTGATCATCTATCAGGATATCCAGACCCTGGAGAGCAAATGGCCCACCGGTACGTGTATTGAGATGTTTCCGGATTATGTCTGGGAAAATGCGCTGGAGATGCTGATTGGCCGGATTGAGCAGAAGCGTTCCCAGGCCGTGACGGTCACGGTGCCTACACATATCCGGATCGGAGATACTGCCTGACGGGTTGAACGGGGATACCCCCTTCAATATAAATTCCTGAAAACCAAAACGGAAAAAACAAAAACAGGAGGATCAAACATGAAAAAAGCAGTTTCTATGGTATTGGCAGGAGTGATGTGCGCAGGCCTGCTTGGCAGCGCGGCATGTGCGGCAGAGGGAGAAAGCAAGGAGATCGACAAGCTGAGCATCGCCTTTGTACCGTCCCGCGAGCCGGAGGAGATCATTACGGCCACAGAGCCGCTGAAGAAAATGCTGACCGACGAGCTGGCAAAGCTGGGGTATGCGGTTTCTGAGGTGGACATCACCGTGGGTACGAGCTATGAGGCGGTGGGCGAGGCGTTATCCGCCGGAACATCCGATGTAGGGCTGATTCCGGGAGGAACCTATGTCCTGTACGATGACGGCTGCGATGTGCTGCTGACCGCGACGAGGGACGGCCTTTCCATCGATTCCGACAGCGCCAAGGACTGGAACGATCAGGCGCCTACTAAAGCCAGTGACAAGCAGGTCACCAGCTACCGCGCCCTGATGATTGCAGGCCCGTCTGAAAAAGGAAAAGAGCTGGCAGAGAAGGTAAACGCAGGCGAAGCGCTGACCTGGGAGGATGTGGACAGCGCAAACTGGAGCGTGATGGGCTCCTCCTCACCGGCAGGCTATATCTATCCGTCACTCTGGCTGCAGCAGAACTATGAGAAAAATATCACCGAGCTTTCCCATGCCGTGCAGTCCGATTCCTACGGCAGCGCCTTTGCCCGTCTGGCATCCGGCCAGGTAGACGTGCTTTGTACCTATGCGGATGCGCGCCGCGACTATGAGGAAAAGTGGACGAGCGAGTACGCGATGGAAAACAGCATTTGGGAGGATACGGCAGTAATCGGCGTGACGCCGGCAATCTACAACGACACCATCAGTGTCAGCAAGGCTTCTCCGATTATGGACGACGAGTTTAAAGCCGCTCTGGCCGAGGCGTTTATCAACATCGGAAATACAGAAGAGGGAAAAGAAGTAATTGCAATCTACGGGCACAACGGTTATCAGGAGGCAAAATCTGAGGATTATGATTCCGAGCGTGCGGCGCAGAAGATGATTCAGGAGTTAAACAGCGCGTCATAAAGACCGGATTTGCATAAGGGAGGGAGCAGCAGCTTGCCTCCCTTTTTTAAAGAAGGGCCCGGCCCGAACACATGAGGTGAGAAATGATTGAATTTAAAGAGGTAAGCAAAACATATCCGAACGGCTTTGAGGCGCTGAAGGGGGTAAACCTGACGATTGACCAGGGAGAATTTGTAGCCATCATCGGACTTTCCGGCGCAGGAAAATCCACGCTGATCCGTACTATCAACCGGATGCATGACATCACGGAAGGGACGCTGACCGTAAACGGAACGGATGTCATGTCTCTTCAGGGAAAGAGCCTGCGCAGCTTTCGCCGGAACATCGGCATGATTTTCCAGTCCTTTAATCTGATTACACGCACCACAGTGATCAAAAATGTCCTTACCGCCTTTGTGCCGGAGCTGCCCTGGTGGAGGGCTGCCTTTGGCATTTTCACCAGAGAGGAGAAGCTGGCCGCGCTGGAGGCGTTGGATAAGGTGGGGATCCTGGACAAGGCATTCGTCCGGGCGGACCAGCTTTCGGGAGGACAGCAGCAGCGGGTTGCCCTGGCCAGGACGCTGGCACAGAATCCGCAGATTATTCTTGCGGACGAGCCGGTGGCGTCCCTTGATCCGGTGACGGCCAAGCAGGTCATGGATGACTTCCTGCGCATCAACCGGGAGACAAAAATCACCGTGCTGTTAAACATTCATCACGTCGATCTGGCCCTTCAGTACGCATCCCGGGTGGTGGGGATCCGGGCAGGAGAGATTGTCTACGACGGCCCTGCCGCTGAAGTGAATCAGGAGGTCCTGGATTCCATTTACCGGTCGGGGAGGGAGGAGAGCGCATGAGCCTGTACGATAAAGTATTTCCGCCCAAAACGATCCGGCTGGAAAATGGAAAGACTGTGGAACAGCGCCGTTCGCGGAAACCGGCTGCCGCGCTCATCCTGATCGCGATGACTGCGCTTTCCGTGAAGATTACCGGTTTTGACATGGGTGTGCTGGCCAGGCGCATGAACGAATTTTTTGTTATTCTGGGGCAGATGTTTCCGCCAAAATGGGAATATATGCCGCAGATCTGGAAGCCGCTGTTTGACACCATCAAAATGTCCCTGCTTGGCTCCGTAATCGGCTCACTTCTTGTGGTTCCCTTTGCCATGCTGGCCTCCACCAACATCATTCATCAGAAGGGCCTGGTGAGTGTGATGCGCCTGTTCCTGAGCATTGTGCGTACGCTGCCCACACTGGTCACAGCCCTGATCGCCACGTATATCTTTGGGCTGGGAACCCTGGCCGGAACGACGGCGATTGCCGTCTTTACCTTTGCTTATATCGGCAAGATTCTGTATGAGGAGATAGAGACTGTGGACATGGGGGCTTTCGAGGCAATGGAGGCTATGGGAGCGACAAAGGTGCGTGCCTTTATCAGCGCCATTGTTCCCCAGGTGCTGCCTTCTTATCTCTCCAACTGTCTGTTCTGCTTTGAGGGAAATGTGCGCTATGCATCCATTCTCGGCTATGTGGGCGCCGGAGGCCTTGGGCTGATCCTGAACGAAAAGATTGGCTGGCGGGAGTATGACAGCGTGGGCATGATCCTGATTGCCCTGTTTGTCACGGTATTTCTGATCGAGTCACTCAGCCGCGCGGCGAGAAAGAAGCTGGTATAGAGGAGGAGCGCAAAAATGAATGAACGAATAGAAAAAGCGTACGAACAGCGTCCCCGGGGCTGGATTTTTGAGCTGGCGGTTGCTGCGATGGTGCTGGCGCTGCTGGTGTGGAGCGGCTCCGGCGTGGAAACCAGCGGGACGACCCAGAGCGGCGGGAAAATCGCCATGAATATCCTGTCCGGGATATTTCACCCGGATACGAAGTTGCTGTTTAATCTGACGAACCAGGGCGTGCCCTACCTTTTGCTGGAAACCATATGCATTGCATTTCTGGGGACAATAGTGGGCGCGGTTATCTCCGTTCCGCTGGCCTTTTTGTCCGCCTCCAACCTGACGCCAAAGCCGGTGGCGTTTATCGGGCGGATCATTATCATGGCTGTGCGCACGGTACCGGCCTTCGTCTACGGGCTGATGTTTATCCGGGTGACCGGGCCGGGAGCCTTTGCCGGTCTGCTGACCATGTCCCTGTGTTCGGTGGGAATGGTCAGCAAAATGTACATCGAGGCCATTGAGGACCTGGATACCCGGGTGCTGGAGTCCCTGGATGCGGCGGGCTGTACGACATGGCAGAAAATCCGTTATGGAATTTTGCCGCAGCTCATGCCAAATTTTGCCTCCACGGCAATCTATCGTTTTGATATAAACCTGCGGGATGCCACCGTACTGGGACTGGTGGGCGCCGGAGGAATCGGCGCGCCGCTGATCTTCGCCATGAACAGCTACCGCTGGAGTGAGGCGGGAGCAATCCTGGCCGGACTGATTGTGCTGGTGCTGATTGTGGAGTGGATTTCCACCAAAATCCGGGTCAAGCTGGCAAGGGGGTAGGCGATGGAGATTATATTTACCTCAGATACCCACGGACACGTGTTTCCCATGGATTACCCCACAGGGAAAAAAGAAAACTCGGGGCTTCTGCACATGGCGCGCCGGGTGGAGAAAAAAGCAAATATGCTGATTCTGGATGGAGGCGATACGCTGCAGGGGACGCCGCTTTCCCAGTATTATATTGCCCACAGCGCAGATTATGCGGTTCATCCGATGGCGGAGGCCTTCAATGCGCTGGGCTGCGATTACTTTACCCTGGGAAATCACGATTTTAATTTTGGCTACGACACACTGAAACAGTATCTGGACGCCATGCATGGCGTGTGTGTATGCGCAAATGTGGAGGATTTCCGGGGAGAGCTGGGAATAAAAAAGCATGTGATCCGTGTAATGGAAAACGGGCTGCGCGTGGGAATTACCGGGATTGTTACGGATTACGTGATGATCTGGGAGCAGCCGCAGAATCTGACAGAGCTTAGGGTAACTGACGCCTTTGCAGCGGCCAGGGAGGAGTGCAGGCAGCTTCGCGGGGCATGTGATTTTTGCATCTGTATTTATCACGGAGGCTTTGAGGAGGATCTGGAAACGGGAAAACGGCTGACCGACAGCACGGAAAATGTGGCGTGCCGGATAGCCAGGGAGCTGGAGTTCGACCTGCTGCTCACCGGGCATCAGCATATGGCGGTAGAAGGAAAGTGGCTGTATGGCACGTATGTGGTTCAGCCGCCTGCAAACGGAACCCATTATGTGCGGATACAGGCAGAGGACGGAAGGATTACCTCGTCTCTGGAGCCGGCCGGTGAACAAGAGGAGGAAGAAACCTATGCCAGGCTGCTTCCGGTAGAACAGGATACCCAGCGGTGGCTGGATGTGCCGGTGGGGCGTCTGGCGGAGCGGATCGCGCCGGAGAGGAAGATAGACGCGGCCCGTTACGGCAGCCGTCTGGCGGAGCTGTTTAACCGGGTACAACTGGCGGAAACCGGGTCAGACTTTTCCTGTACAAGTCTGGGCAACAGTCCGGTGGGGCTGGAGCAGGAGGTAACCATGCGGAATATCTGCGGCGCGTACCTTTTTGCCAATACGCTGGTGGTGCTGGAGGTGGACGAGGCTGTACTAAAGGCCGCCCTGGAGCGGTGCGCGGCCTATTTCACCCTTCGGGACGGGCAGCCGGAAATTGCAGAGGAATTTTTAAAGCCCAAGATCGAGCACTACAACTACGACTTTTACTCCGGACTGCACTATGTATTCGACCTGACCCGGCCGGTGGGAGAGCGGGTAACCGAGCTGACAAAAGCCGACGGGACGCCGCTGGGCAAGGAAAAATATCGCCTGGTGACCAGCAATTACCGGGCTACGGGCACGGGAGGCTACGAAGCTCTGGGCAAATGCCCGGTGCTTTGGCGCGGGGCAAAGGAAATGCCGGAGCTGATTGCCGGATATATTGCAAAGCACAGTCCGGTTTTCATTGAAAAATATGCCGGTCCGGTGGTAAAATTGGAGTAAAGGCAGACAAAGGAGGTGCGGCATGGATCGGTTTACCAAAGCAGTGAAGTGGGTGCTTGAGGCAGAGGAGCTGCTGCACGTCATTCAGACGGAAAACTGGGAGATTGCGGAGAAGAGCGGGCCGCAGGATATTGTTACCCGCTGCGACCGGGAGCTGGAGCGGCTGCTGCGGCAGCGGATTCAGTCCTGCTTTCCGGATGACCGGATTGTGGGGGAGGAATATCCGGAGGAGG
>JAHZHG010000188.1:5494-5854 GCA_019420425.1 Clostridiales bacterium | reverse complement strand
CACTGTCCCGCAGTCAACCACAGCCGCGTAATCCAGAATCTCCACGTGGCCGGTTTCCTTATCCAGCTCTATTTCAACCGCGCCTGCCATAAAAGGCGGCGGGGAAATGGGCGAGCTGTTGCTGACCGTCACCTGCAGGGCATTGCTGCTTCCGCACATGGATTTTGTTCCGATTTCCTCCAGGGAGACCTGCCGTCCGCCCGCCGGATACTCCACATGGTCCCCGGCAAAGCAAAGCTCCCCGGCCGGGACGCCCAGTATTTCCCCTGCCGTCTCCAGGATTCGCTCTCTTAACTGCATACAGGCGCGCTCCACCGCCTTGCCTGTTACATACGTGGTGCTGGAGGCGTAGGAGCCGGG
>JAHZHG010000188.1:0-5484 GCA_019420425.1 Clostridiales bacterium | reverse complement strand
AGACATTCCGCCGCCATCTGGGCCAGTCTGGTATCGCAGCCCGTTCCCATATCCGCCGCCGCAATAGACAGGGTATAGATGCCGTCCTCGTTCAGCTTTACCGTCGCCGAGCCCACATCCACCCCGGAAATGCCGGAGCCCTGCATGGCCATGGCGATTCCCACGCTGCGTATTTTCCCATTTTCCATATACCGGCAGGGATATTTCTCCTTCCATCCGATCATCTCCGCCGCCCGATCCAGGCAGCGGTCCAGCGCGCAGCTGTCCGCCCGCTCGCCGTAGTAGGCAGGCATCACCTGCCCCTCGCGCACCATATTTTTCTTTCTCAGCTCCACCGGATCCATGTGCAGCCGCTCTGCCAGTTCATTCACCGCCGATTCCACGGCAAAAATGCCCTGGGTGGCCCCATAGCCCCGATATGCCCCTGCAGACATCACATTTGTATATACGACGTCATAGGAAAAGCGATGGGCCTCCAGAGAACCATAAAGCGGAATGGATTTATGGCCGGACAGGCCCACCGTAGTCGGCCCATGTTCGCCGTAGGCTCCCGTATTGGAGAGGGTGTATACATCCATCGCCCGTATCCGGCCGTCCTTCATGGCACCCACCCGCACGGATACCTCCATCTCGTGCCGGGGTGTGGACGCCTCCATGGACTCCCTCCGGGTAAAGACCATCTTCGAGGGCTTTTTTGTTTTCCACGTAACAAAGGCCGGAAAAATCTCCGCCACCATCGTCTGCTTGGCGCCGAAGCCGCCGCCGATCCTCGGCTTGCTCACACGGATTTTGGATTTGGGGATACCCAGGGCTTTGGAGAGGATTCGCCGCACATGGAAAACAATCTGGGTGGAGCTGAACACATTCAGCCGCCCGTAGGTATCGATCCAGCAGGCTGTCCGGAAGGTTTCCATCATGGCCTGCTGGTTGGCCTTTGTATGATACACGCCTTCGACGATCACATCACAGTCCCTCAGCACTGCCTCCACATCTCCGTCATGGCTCTCCTCTGATGCGCAGAGGTTGCGCCGGTTATCCGCCCCCACCGGACAGAGCGCCTCCCAGTCCTCCTCCGGATGGATCAGCACGGGATTATCCTTTGCCCGGCGGAAGTCCAGGATCGCGGGAAGCACCGTATACTGTACCTTGATCAGCTTCAGCGCCCGGTCTACGCAGGCTTCATTTTCTCCTGCCACAATCGCCACCGGATCTCCCACATAGCGCACGCGGCGGTCCAGGATCAGCCTGTCCTGAGGGCTGGCCTCGGGATAGGTCTGTCCGGCCATGGTAAACCTGCGCCCCGGGGTATCCTCCCAGGTGAATACTGCCTCTATTCCCGGCACCTTTTTCGCCCGATCCGTCTGGATAGACTGAATCTCTGCGTGGGCATGGGGGCTGCGCAGCACCTTCACCACCAGGCAGTCCTTCGGGGCCAGATCATCCAGAAATACCGGCTTTCCCGTTACCAGCGCCATTGCATCCTTTTTTCGCACCGGCTGATTTACCACTCTCACTGCGCTCTCCCCCTTCTTCTGTATTCTGCAAACCGCTCCAGCGCCCGCAGCTGTCCCTCATAGCCGGAGCAGCGGCACAGATTCCCGGCCAGGTATTCCTGCATCTCTTCTGTGGACGGATCGGTATTTTCCCTGAACAGCGCAATCGCATTCATAACCATGCCGGGATTGCAGAAGCCGCACTGCTCTGCGCCCTGATCGGCCAGAAATGCCCCGAACGCTTCGGCCTCCTTCTGCAGGCCCTCGAGCGTATCCACACGATGGCCGCTGGCCCTGGCTGCCAGAACCGAGCAGGATAAAACCGGCTTATCGTCTAAAAATACGGTACACAGCCCGCAGTTGGACGTCTCACAGCCGCGCTTTACGCTGTAGCAGCCATGGGCACGGACAAAGTCGATCAGAAGAAGATCACTGCGGATTTCCTCCTCCCGGATTTTTCCGTTTAACATTATGTTCACCTTCATAAATCTTCCCTGCCTTCCTTCTCTGTCAGCTGCCGCAGGCCCCGTTCAAGCAGCACCCCGGCAAGGTGGCTCCGGTACTCTGCGCTGGCGCGCATGTTGCTTCCCATGGGGATCTGCTTCGCCAGTGCCTGCGCCAGCTCCCCGCGCTGCGTCCCCGGCGCCTCCTGCCCAAGGGGGATACAAACCGCCCTCCCGGGCCTGGCCCCGACCACCGCCCTGCCTCCACGCTCATCGAAGGAGACAGCGCAGGTCAGCACCGGAAAATCTGTCCGGGTATTCCGATGGGACAGGTACACTGTGCGAAGCCCCGGTGTCTTTTTTACCAGAAGGCGTACCAGAATATCGCTGTCTGGCTCCATCCGCGCAAAATCCTCCAGCGGAACCACGCCGCCCCGGTACAGCTCCACATAGGAATCCAGGGCCATAAAGCAGGTCAGCACATCCGAAAAGCCAAAGCGCCCGAAAATACTGCCGCCCACGGTAGCCAGATTCCGGAACTGCACGCCCACAATGCTGCGCACACTCTCCCGCACTGCGCCGCCCGTCCAGCGCTCCAGGCCCGGGTGCACCTCCAGCTGGCGCAGGGTCGCCATGCAGCCGATGGAAAAGCCCTCGTCTGTCTCCTCAATCGTATCCAGGCCCAGGCCGGACAGGTCGATGGCCTTCTGTATCGACCGGCTGCTCATGTTCATCCAGAGCATTCCGCCCAGGACACGGCTGCTCCGCTTCTGATTAAGCTCATATGCCTGCTCCAGGCTCTCTGCCCGCACATATTCCTGTATCTTCAGCATATTCCCGCTTCCTCCGCATCAATAGATTTTTTAATCAGTATACCGTATCCCTATCTGATTGTAAACATCCTGCGCATCCAGAATATGAAACTGGCTCGTCTCGTGATTGCCGTCGGCCTTTGCGGTCACCAGGATATAGTCCTGTCCGTTTATCTCTGCCAGGCTGGCCAGGCACTGCCCCGCCTGCTCGGTGTAGCCGGTTTTCCCGCCAAGGATTTCTCCGCCGTTCACCATGGGGCTATCCATCTGGGAAAACATGGTGCTGGTAAAGGTAAAGCCCTGGGGATGCAGGTTTGTCGGCCCAACGGTATGGCTGGCGCTGGGAAATACCTCCCGGAATACCGGATTGTTCAGCGCATAGCGGAGCAGGACGGCCATATCGGCTGCCGTAGTATAGTGATCCTCCTCATGCAATCCGGTGGAATTGCAGAAATGCGTACCGTCCATTCCCAGTTTCTCTGCCTTCTGGTTCATCAGCCCGGCAAAGGCCTCTTCTGAGCCGGAGATGCGCATAGCAAAGGTCTGGCAGCATTCCGCTCCGGAGGGGAGAAGGATACCGTATAAGAGATCCCTGAGACTGGCTTCCTCGCCGGGCTGAAAACCGGCCATAGAGGCATCACCGGCGTAAAGGGCCGGGAAGATCTCCTCCGGTACGGTAACGGTCTGATCCAGGTTTTCTGTGTATTCAATGGCCAGCAGGGCAGTCATGATTTTCGTCATGGAGGCCGGATAAATCCGTTCCCGGCCTGCTTTTTCCGCCAGAATCTCTCCGGTAGACGCATCGGTCAGCACTGCGCAGCGGCTGTACAGCCGGGACAGCTCCACCGAAGCTCCCTTCTGCTCATACCGGCCTGTATCCGTTCCGTTATCCACTGCCGCGTGCTGCCCTCTGCCCAATATCCATATAGCCGCCGCCACGCAGATCACCAAAACCAGCGTCAGCGCCAAGGCGCCTGCCGCAGCCAGCAGCCTCTTCCTCCTTCTCCGTCTTCTCTCCCTTGCCCTTCTCGCATATCTTTCCCGCATATATCTGTTTTCCCTGTACGTCATCTCACCTTTTTCCTTTCCCTGTTCATCGGCAAACCATTCCGCGCACGCAAAAGGCGGCTTTTGGTTCAGTCTCTATTTTACTGAACAAAAGCCGCCCATACGTTAACGTCCGGTTGTTTAATTCCTATGAAAAGATTAAGATATGGCTGAGATTTTCCTGTCCTGGTTTTCCGCAGGCAGCCGCACCGTAAACGTAGTTAGCTCGTTTTGGCTCTCCGCTGTGATTGAACCGCCGTGCAATGTCACGATTTCCTTTGCTATGGCCAGCCCCAGTCCGGCTCCTCCCGTGTTCGTTGCCCGTGCATCGTCGAGACGGAAGAATTTTTCAAAGATAGACTCCAGCTTCTGCGCCGGAATCGTTTTCCCCCGGTTGGAAAAGGTGATGACCACCTCCCGTTCCGCCGCCTGTGCGGCAATCACAATCGCTGTCTGCGCATAGCTGTAGGCAACGGCATTTTTCAGGATGTTGTTGAACACCCTGGCCAGCTTCATGGAATCTCCATATACGGTCAGATTTTCGTCCATCTGCAGCTCCACCGTATTCCCATGGGCATTCAGCACCGGATAAAATTCATCCGTCATCTGAACCATCATATAGTACAAATCGATCGTTTCCTTTTCCAGCACGATCTGCTGCAGATTGTAGCGGGTAATCTCAAAGAACTCATTAATCAGCTTTTCCAGCCGCTGAGCCTTATCCAGTGTGATGTGGATATACTTTTCCTTCTGCAGCTTTGGCATATCCGGCGCCTCATCCAGCAGGCTGAGATACCCAATCACCGAGGTCAGCGGGGTTTTCAGGTCATGGGCCAGATAGGCGATCAGGTCATTTTTCCGGCTGGCCTCCTCCTTCAACAGCTGATCATGGCGCTGCATCATGGCCCTGATCTCCGCCATCTGTGCGGAAACCCCGGCATACTCCTTGGGGAAAATCTCCGAGGCCTCCGCCCCGCTTTTCATATAAAGGCTGATCATCCGGCCAGTCTCCTCTATGGATGCGCGCACCTGCCGTTTTTCCCGGATATGGGACACCAGAACAATCATGCCCAGCCAGAACAGGACATTCAGGATGAATACCCACAGCAGCATAAATTTCAGTTCATACCAGTTGAGCTCATAAACATAATAATCCGTTCCCTTTTCGCCGCCCGGGTAATAATTTTCCCGCATAAAGTTTATCGTAAACCAGTCTACAAAGCTGCCGTTGAATACGTTATCCATCAGATAGAACAGCCAGAAGCAAACCAATATACCCGCGGCCATAATCAGCCCGATCCTGATCAGCCTTGAATGCTTACCCTTCAATTTTATATCCGCACCCCCAGACTGTCTTGATATATTTGGGATCCTCGAAGGAATCCCCCATCTTTTCCCGCAGGTGGCGAATGTGCACAGTTATCGTGTTGTTGCTCTTGCTGTAATACTCGTCCCCCCAGATCTGGTGGAACAGCTCCTCAGCGCTGACTACCCTTCCCTTCTGCTGACAGAGAATGCGCAGAATCGAAAATTCTGTGGGGGTCAGGCACAGGGGGCGTTCGTTCAGTGTGCATTCATGGGTCTGGATATTCATCACCAGGCCCGAATGGACAATCACCTCCTCGTCCGGGCCCGCGCCGCTGTTATACCGCTTGTACCTGCGCAGCTGAGCCTTGACCCGTGCCACCA
>JAHZHG010000187.1:581-5935 GCA_019420425.1 Clostridiales bacterium | reverse complement strand
CGGTGGTGGCCGCCGCATTAAAATGGAAAGGGTATCCTCTGGTTATGACCATGCTGTTGTCCGGTATGCAGGCAATCTCCAGTGATCTGTATGAGGCGGCCATGATTGACGGAGCAAGTAAATGGCAGCAGTTTATCCATGTGACGGTCCCGGGTCTGAGGCCGGTGCTGAATACTACACTGGTCCTGGACAGCGTCTGGTGGTTTAAGCAGTATACGCTGGTTTACACCATGACCGGCGGAGGGCCGGGTACGTCAACAAATCTGATCAGTCTGAATATTTATGGAACGGCGTTCAACGATCTAAGGTTTGGAAAGGCTGCGGCCTGGGGCGTGATTGTGTTTGGCATCTGTTATTTAATCAGCAAAATTTATGGGATGGTGTTAAAAGATGATTGATCGTGCGATAAAATCCAAAAAGAGAAAAGAGGGAATGGAAGGGTTCCTTCGATACGCAATACTGATTTTCCTTGCGTTGTTTATTCTGGTTCCGATTTTGTGGATGGTGTCTACGGCCTTCAAGACGGAGGTGGAGACGTATTCGCCTGACCCGATCTGGATTCCGTCTGAGATTACCCTGGATTCCTTTAGAAAGTTTTTCGGAATCTACAACTTTGGTTCTATGACGATCAACAGCCTGATTACCTGCCTTGGCGCAATGGTGATCTGTATCATTTTTTGCTGGTGACGCAGATGTTTCCGAGCGTAATGCTGGTCGTGCCGTTTTACTCGGTAATGACAAAGTATCATCTGACAAATTCCCTGCTTGGCCTGATTATTGTTTACGCGGGGACAAACATTGCCTTTAGCACCTGGATGATGGTTTCCTACTTTAAAAATATTCCTCTGGAGCTGGATGAGGCGGCCCGGGTGGATGGGGCCTCAAGTTTCACCATTTTCCGGAAGATCATACTGCCGCTGACGGTTCCGGGAATTGCCGCCGTGGCCATCTTTATTCTGATTAACGGCTGGAATGAGTATATGTATTCGTCGGTATTGATTTCCAAGGATTCCCTGAAAACCCTGACGGTAGGCATTGTATCGCTGAATACGCAGAATCAGGTGCACTGGAATGATATGATGGCCGCCTCCACGGTATCCTGCCTGCCTCTGGTGATTTTATTCCTTTGCTTCCAGAAATATTTTATTGCCGGCATGACCAGCGGAGCCGTCAAAAACTGATAGAAAATGATTGAAGGAGAACATAAATGAAGTCTGTTACGATCAGAGATGTGAAAATATTTATCACTGCCCCGAATGGCAATAATCTGGTAGTGGTTAAGGTAGAAACCTCGGAGCCGGAGCTTTATGGACTGGGCTGCGCCACCTTTACCTGGAGATATAAGGCGGTTGTGACTGCTATTGAGGAATATATCCGCCCCATGATTTTGGGAAAATCCGTGCATGATATCGAAGATATCTGGCAGAGCCTGATGGGCAGTTCCTACTGGAGAAACGGTCCGGTGCTCAATAACGCCCTTTCCGGGGTGGATGAGGCGCTCTGGGATATCAAGGGAAAGCTGGCGGGAATGCCGGTTTACAGTCTTTTCGGCGGAAAGGCCAGGGAAGGGATCGCCGTATACCGCCATGCAGACGGCAACTCCATTGAAGAAGTGGAGGAAAAAATTCATGTCTTTATGGAAGAAGGATACCGCCATATCCGCTGCCATATGGGAACCTATGGGGGGAATTTTGACGGGACAATTCAGAAAATGAACTGCCCCGAGCATGCGCCGGATGGGGCGTATTATGTACCCAGAACCTATATGCAGAGTGTAATACAGCTGTTTGACCGGATACGCACAGACATTGGCTGGAATATTGAAATTATGCATGATATTCACGAACGTCTCTCTTTGGCGGATACCCTGGACTTTGTGAGGGAGCTGGGACAGTTTAAGCCGTTTTTTGTCGAGGACGCCCTGGCTCCGGAGCAGCTGGAGTATCTGGAAATCATACGTAATCAGACATCCGTTCCTCTGGCAATCGGAGAACTGTTTACCCATCCGGTGGAATGGAAACCGATTATCCAGAATCACTGGATTGATTTTATCCGCTGTCATCTGAGCGACATTGGCGGATTGACTCCGGCGAGAAAGCTTGCGGCGTTCTGCGAAGCGTATCAGGTACGGACCGCATGGCACGGGCCAAACGATTTATCTCCGGTAGGGATGGCGGCACAGATGCATCTCGATCTGAACAGCCCGAATTTTGGCATACAGGAGTTTGCCGGCTTTAATGCCGCAGAAGAAGAGGTGTTTCCGGGATGCCCGAAGGTACGGAACGGTTATGCGTATCTGAATGACCGGCCGGGAATAGGCGTTGACTTTGACGAGAAAGCAGCGGCCAAATATCCGGCGATCGAGATGAACTTTAGCTGGATGTTCAGCCGTTTGGAGGATGGCACGGCTGTGCGTCCATAACCAAAGCAGCGAGGTGAACGAAAATGAGAGATGAGGAACAGAAAATCCGGGTAGAAAACTGCCTGCTGTGTATGCAGAGGCACTCCTGGGAGCAGGGAGTCGCCATGCAGGCATTCCTCGAAAACGGGCAGCTGGAAAAAGTGATTTTGATGGCGAACGAAGCCGTATGCAGGAGCAGGGCAGATGGGCGTGCAGCGGTCATCGGAGAGAATGAGGCGGTCACTGACCCGTGCGCAGTGGGAGAGGCGCTCATTGCGGCCTGCCGGGAAACGGCTGATCCAAGGCTGCTTGAGGGAAAGCAGGCTTTGCTTGACTGGGCGCTGAACAAAGCGCCGCAAAATGAAAGGGGAATCCTGTATCACGTCACCACCGGAAAGCAGTTCTGGGCCGATTCTCTGTATATGCTGCCTCCGTTTCTGGCGGCAGCGGGCCATTATGATGAGGCGCTGTCTAGCTTTTACGGGTATTGGAATGTGCTGTACGATCCGCAGAAACGGCTGATCCGCCACATGTGGGACGAGGAAAAAAGGGAATTTATCCGAGCTGCATGCTGGGGAGGCGGAAACGGATGGGCGCTGGCAGCGGCAGCCCGGATGGCCAGGCTGCTTCCCGGAGAACGATACGGGGCGGATATCCGCAGGATAGAGGAGATGGCCAGGGAACTGCTCGAAGGCGTCCTTCACTATATGCGTCCGGATGGCCTGTTTCATGATATTGTCGATGATCCTTCCACATTTGTGGAGACAAATCTGGCGCAGATGACGGCATATACGATTTACCGCGGGTTGGGAGACGGATGGCTGGAGGGAAGCCTCTGGCGGGAAAGGGCTGAGCTGATGCGGCAAGCGGCACATGCAAAAGTGGATGCGCTGGGCTTTGTCCGCGGAGTCTGCGGCGCGCCCACATTCGATAAGCCCGGGACGTCCCCGGAGGGGCAGGCGTTTTACCTTTTGGTGGAGGCGGCCAGGGCAAAGGGAAAATAATGGTCATGCAAACGCAATAGAGAATGAAAAAGACAGAACGGTGTCCTGGATGGGGCACCGTTTCACGGTATAAACGGAATGCGGGAAAGAAAAAACGAAAAAGTAAGCAACATTTTGTTGCAATGTTTGATTTTACTGCGTCAGGCTGATATATTGAAATCAGACGGAATGAATGGCAGCCATACACCGAAGGAGGGTATATGGCATGCTGTACAATTCCGATTTCCGCAGCGTCCGTCTGGACGCCTTCGCATCCGACGCGGAACAGATTCGGTACAACATGGAAATGCAGAACTACGGAAAGGTAAGTCTGGCAAAGCGCAGCCGCTATAATCAGGCAAAGCTGGACGTTACCTCCCTGAAGCCAGGGGAGGATTTCCGGGAGCTGAAAACTACATATGTAATTTTTATCTGTACATTTGATCCCTTTGGGCGGGGACTTTACCGGTATACATTTGACAACAGGTGCTTGGAGAGGGATTTTTCCCTGGAAGACGGTGCACGCCGGATTTTTTTGAACACCAAAGGAAAGAACAGTCAGGAGATACCTGCAGAGTTGGTGGACTTTCTTCATTATGTGGAGGACAGCAGCGATGCCTGTGCAGAACTGGTAAAAGATGACCGGATCAGGGCGCTGCATCAGAACATTACTCAGCTGAAAAAGAGCAGGGATTTGGAGGTGAAGTATATGACAATTGGAGAATGGGTGGAAGAAGAAAAACAGATGGCGCGGGAAGAAGCACGTGCAGAAGCAAAAGCAGAGCAGGAGAGGATGCTGAAACTGGTCATCCGTATGAATGCGGAAGGGAAAATTGGCCAGCTGATCGAGGTACAGGAAAAGCAGGGCTGCCTGGATGAGTTGTATCAAATCTATAATCTTTAACTACACGCAATTCTAATGACGTCTGATGCAGGCCGCCCGGAGCGGCCTGTATGCAAAATTGTTCAAGCAAAAATTCATTATTTATGTATGGCAGTGCGATTCCGTCTGGATATCTGCCCTTCAGGGATCAATTTCCCCGGCGGGGAAGAGCAAATCCTCCTTGCGGTACCAGAGATTGTATTATATAATAAAGGTACTTGCGAAAAGTCAGGAGGTAAATTATGGATATTATTTGCATGGGTGAAATGCTTATTGATTTCACTCCGGGAAAAGAAGAGAGAAGTTATATTTGCAACCCCGGCGGAGCACCGGCGAACGCCTGCATTGCCATTGCCAGAAACGGTCTTGAGACAGGCTTTCTGGGCAAGCTCGGGGATGATGATTTTGGCAGACTGCTGAAAAATACACTGGAGACGAACAAGGTGAAGATGCTCTGTCCGGAGCTGACCCGGGAGGCGGTGACTACCCTTGCTTTTGTCACGCTGTATGAGGGCGGCGAGCGTTCCTTCACCTTTGTGCGCAAGCCGGGCGCAGACATTCTGCTGTCCCCCTCTGATGTGAAGGAGGCGGATATTGCCGGAGCAAAGATGCTCCATGCAGGCTCCGTAGGCATGTCCGAGAATCCCAGCCGCGAGGCTCATTTCACGGCAATGAAGCTGGCAAAACAGCTGGGCAAGCTGGTGAGCTTCGATGTCAACTACCGCAACATGATCTGGGGCGACGAGGCTCCCTGTAAGGCGGTGGTGGATCAGGTGCTCCCATATGTGGATCTGCTGAAGATTTCTGAAGAAGAGCTGAATTTTGTGGGCGGAGAGGAGAATATTCCTACGCTGATGAAGGAGCAGAACATTACCGTAGTGATCGAAACCTTGGGCGCTGACGGAGCAAAGTATTTCTTCAACGGAACCGAGGGCCGGGTATACGGACACAAGGTAAAGGCAGTGGACGCTACCGGCGCAGGAGACGCATTCTGGGGCGGGTTTTTGTCCAAGCTGCTGATGTGCGGCGTGGAAAAGACGGAAGACATTACGGAGGAGATCGTAAAGGAAGCCCTGCTGTATGGAAA
>JAHZHG010000187.1:271-571 GCA_019420425.1 Clostridiales bacterium | reverse complement strand
CGGCGGTCTGTGCGTACAGAAAATGGGAGGTATTCCCGCTCTGCCGACGAGGGAAGAGATAGAATCTTATTTATAGCAGGAGATCATCATGTATAAAGAAAGAATAGATGCATATCTGGAAAGCAAGCGCGAGGAAATGATCGAGGATGTAAAAACCCTGGTCAGAATCAACAGCCAGCGGACAGAGACAAAGGCGGGAATGCCGTATGGCACCGGCTGTGTAGATGTTCTGGAGACAGCCGTGAATATGATGCAGCGTTACGGACTGGCTGTCAGAAACTATGAAAATTACGTGGTGAC
>JAHZHG010000187.1:0-261 GCA_019420425.1 Clostridiales bacterium | reverse complement strand
GATCCGGTGGTCGTGGACGGAAAGATATACGGAAGAGGTACCTCAGATGACAAGGGGCCGGCAGTGGCAGCGCTGTATGCGATCCGGGCAATCCGCGATCGGGAGATTCCCCTGGTAAAGGGCGTGCGCTTGATCCTGGGTTCTGACGAGGAGTGCGGCTCTTCCGATCTGGACTATTACTACCGCCAGGAACAGGAGGCACTATACAGCTTTACTCCTGACGCGGATTTTCCGGTGATCAATATAGAAAAGGGCCGTCTG
>JAHZHG010000186.1:1398-5974 GCA_019420425.1 Clostridiales bacterium | reverse complement strand
CCGTTGACCAGGTTGCCCGGGCAATCACCCGGCTCCACCGCAGCTCTCCCTGGTAGCTGAGCTCGCAGTCATACTGGATTACCGGCTGCTCCGGACTCGTGTTTCGCATCGTCTCAGCCAGCCTGTGCAGCCCCTCTTCCCCCACAAGGGAAAGCATCTGCGGATCATGGAGCGGATCCATGGTAATCTCCCTGACCCCCAGCCTCTCTACGCCGTATTCCGATAACGTAATCATCGACGGCACAACGGTATATTCAAACTGGATTTCCTTTGACATGGAAGCAAAAAACCGGTATTTATTCCGCTCATATTCCAGCAAGCGAAGCGTGCGCTCGGAAGCGGACAACTCCTCATGGCGGAGCATTTCGTCGGTAATATTCCGCATCTCCTTGCGGTTGCTGTGCCCATGGGAATTGATCTTCATTTCTGTCCTGATGCAGTCGGAAATATCCGTCAGACATTCCATCAGCAGCGGATTAAATACTCCGCATTCTCCATTCAGGATCATGGCAATCGCCTCCTCGTGGGGAATCGCTGCCTTGTATACCCGCTCACTGGTCAGTGCGTCATAGACGTCAGCCAGCGCCACAATCTGGGCAGAGATAGGAATCTCCTCCCCCTTCAGCCCGTCCGGATAGCCGCGCCCGTCGTAGCGCTCATGATGCCAGCGGCAGATCTCATAGGCAACCCTGACCAGCCCCTCATCCTGATGGACGGGCAGCTCCTTCAGCATGGACGCGCCGACTACCGAATGGGTTTTCATAATCTCAAATTCTTCCCGGGTCAGCCTTCCCGGCTTGTTCAGAATTTCTTCGGGAATGCCGATTTTTCCGATGTCATGAAGGGCTGACGCCGTACTGATCAGGGAAATATCCGACCGGGACAGCTGATATTTGTTCGTTTTCTGGACAAGGCATTTCAGCAGCAGCTCGGTCAGCGTATGGATATGCAGTACATGCAGTCCGCTTTCTCCATTTCGAAATTCCACGATATGGCTGAGAATATCGATCATCAGACTGCTGCGCTTCTCTTTTTCATAAATCTGTTCCGCCACAAGGCCGATCAGCTTTTTCTGCTTTGCATACAGCAGAATTGTGTTCACTACCCGCCGGTGGACAATCAGAGAGTCGAACGGACGGGTAATAAAATCCGTAATGCCAAGCTCATACGCCCGCTCCACATACGAAGGCGAGCTTTCCGCAGAGATCATAATTACCGGAATGTCCTCAATCCAGTGATTTTTATTCATCACTGCCAGAACCTCAAAGCCGTCCATCTCCGGCATCACAATATCCAGCAGCATCAGCGTAATCTCCATATTCCGCTTCTGGAGAATCACTACTGCCTCCGCCCCGTTTTCTGCCTCAATGATTTCATATTCATCACCGAGCATATCCGCCAGAATTGAACGGTTCATCTCTGAATCGTCGGCAATTAAAATTTTCTGCCTGTTGTTTTTATCGCTGCTGATTATAATCACTTCCTCGATATTTATATGGGGGATTCCCATCCAAGTACTTTCTCTGTCCGCTCCTAACCCGGCCCCTCCAGGATGTGCGATCTGCCGCGCTTTTCGGATATAGCAAAAAGACCTCCGGGTTTTTCATCCGGAAGCCCGATGAGAAGGGGAATACCAAGAATGCCGCGCGGGATTCTCTTTCCTGATAGGTATAACGCAGACGGTGGGATTCGAACCCACGTGCCGGTCACCCGGCAACTTGATTTCGAGTCAAGCTCGTTACGGCCACTTCGATACGTCTGCAAATGATCTTTGTTTATTATAAGCGAGTCTGATTAATCCGTCAACCCGCAGGGGAGCAATTTTTCCTCTGCTTTTTCTCTTCGCGCAGTTCCCGGAAAAAACCGGAAAGCATCCGGCTGCACTCCTCCTCCAGGACGCCCCTCGTGATCTCTACCTGATGGTTAAATGCGGGCATGTCCAGAATATTGAGGATTGATCCGGCGCATCCTGCCTTGGGGTTCATGCTGCCGATAACGGCACGGGTGATTCTGGCCTGCACAATGGCTCCGGCACACATCTGACAGGGCTCCAGGGTGATGTAGATTGTGCAGCCCTCCAAACGCCAGTCGCCCAGCTTTTTGCCGGCGCGGCGGATCGCGTTGGTCTCGGCATGGGAAATGGTGTTTTTGTCGGTGTTCCTGCGATTGTAGCCGCGGGCGATGATCTTGCCTTCATAGACAATTACGCAGCCGATGGGAACCTCCTTGAGGGCATATGCTTTTTTGGCCTGGCGAATCGCTTCCTTCATGAAGCGCTCGTCGTCCGTCAGATATCTTGCCATAAAACGACAGCCTTTCTCTGGGTTTGGGGCGCTGGAACCCTGCAGCGAATAAAAATCCGTGCGCCGCCCTTCGAAGGTGCGCCATAGACGTTACCTCCACAGCCAACTCAGCCCAGGCTGCCCTCCGGCACACAAAAGGTTCTGCTTAGTGCTGCTCCGTTCCCGACCTGACACGGTTCACAGATTTCTGTTGCGGAGGACCCAGACGTCAACATCGCTTATGGAGGGCTGCTCTACAGCAACACCCCCTCGGTTTGGCATCACCCCTACTGTAGCGGATTGTAGGTACAGGGCACCGCTATCTCCCCGGCTGCACGGAAATGTTTTGACGTATTGATCTGTTTTGACGGCTGATTCGCCGTCACCTTATTACTATACCTGTTTTGGCCCGTTTTGTCAACCGCAACGTCCTTTTCTTTCTGCTGGAAACCGCCGCCATTCCATGATATCATAGAGCTGTCCACGAATATCTGACTCAAAATTTCTTTATGGAAAGGAGTGTCTTCCTTGCACATTTACGGACTGCAAAAGCTGACTCTTCTGGACTATCCGGAGCACCTGGCTGCCCTCTGCTTTCTGGGCGGCTGCAATTTCCGCTGTCCATTCTGCCAGAATGGCGTTCTTGTTCTCTCTCCCGAATCAGAGCCTCATCTGAAGCCGGAGGAGCTGCTTTCTTTTTTAAAAAAACGCCGGGGTATCCTGGACGGCATCTGTATATCGGGCGGCGAGCCTACGCTCCACGCTGATCTGCCGGAGCTGATCCGCTCTGTCAAAGAGCTGGGCTATCTGGTCAAGCTGGATACCAACGGAACCAACCCGGATATGCTCTCCTTCCTTCTGGACGAGGGGCTTCTGGACTATATCGCAATGGATATCAAATCCTCTCCTACCGGCTATCCACTGGCCGTCGGCTGCCCCTCTCTTCCCATGGACCGGATTCAGTCATCCATTGATCTGCTGATGCAGCGCAGCCCGGATTATGAGTTCCGCACCACAGCGGTAAAGGGAATCCATACCTGCAGTGATTTCGCGGAAATCGGACGGTGGATTGCCGGCTGCAAAAGGTATTTCATCCAGTCCTACCGGGAAAGTCCTGCTGCCGTAGGGGAGCTGCTTGGAAAGGATATGACTGCCTTTGGCAGCTTTTCTCCGGAGGAATGCCGGGAATTTCTGGAAATTGTACAGAAAACCATTCCTCATGCCTGCCTGCGCGGATTGTCCTAGAGTCTTCTGCACCAGTAGCCTTCCGGCCCTTTTTCCCGGTTTCCCGCAGAATAAAACTGCGTAAAGCCATACATTCTTGCCATATACCGCTCCTGGCTGTCGGAGCTTCCCGGCACGCCAAGAACAAAACCGCCGTCCTGCATTCTGGCGATCATCAGGCCGTGATACTGATACCAGCCATGGAGAAGAAAGCTGTTTCTCCCTGTTCGCCAGCCGCGCTGCCGCAGGTAATCCAAATGCGAAAGCTGGATGATCCGGCAGTCCACGGCGTCCAGCTCCTCCGGGGCGATCATCCTCTGGCAGTGCCCGGCCATCCGGCTCCAGTCCTCCTCCATCTTCAGCATAAGCGCGGATGTCCCCGTCTCCTGCATATGCAGCTGACTGTTTCCTGCCTGTTCGGACTGCCGGTTTAAGGCCCCCGCATTCTGCCCCGTCCCTGCTGCTTCTGTTTTCTGCGCAGTCTGCCCTGTAGCTGCTTCTTCTGCCTTCTGCACAGTCTGCACTGCCGCTGCTTCTTCTGCCTTCTGCGCAGTCTGCCCCGCAGCTGCTTCTTCTGCCTTCTGCGCAGTCTGCACTGCCGCTGCTTCTTCTGTTTTCTGTGCAGTCTGCCCCGCAGCTGCTTCCTCCTGCACGGTATGCTCTGCCTCCGCCGCTTCTTTATCCGCCCTGTTTTCTGTCTGACCGTAAAGCTCCCGCGTATTCTTTTTCTCCTGTATCTCCGGCGCCGATCCGGTATTTTCTGCTGATACCGCCGGCATGTTCTCTTCCTCCTGCCTTCCGGCCTGCATCCCGGCTGCCCCTTCCGTATCCCTTCGGATCTGCTCAGGACTTGTCGGTTCGTCATCCCACACCGTCAGGAAATCCCGGCCGTCCTCCCCGGAGACCCAGATCCCGGCCAGCTCTCCTACCCGGCGGCCGGTTTCGCCGATCTGCTCTGTCCCTCCGGAAAACACACCCTCCATTCCCCTGGGTGAAGAATATCCTTTTCCCAGCAGGACTCCCTCGACGGTTTTATCCTCGTCCCGTACAAATCCATACACCTTCATTGG
>JAHZHG010000186.1:0-1341 GCA_019420425.1 Clostridiales bacterium | reverse complement strand
TCGCTGTTGATATGTACCAGCAGCTTCCACCTGCCGCCCTTTTGCTCCATTCGCGCAAATCCGGTATTTTTCTGCTTTCTGCCCGCTTTATACGCATAAAAATAAGAAATAAACCTGCGATACTCTGCCATCCGGCCAAACTCCCTGGCTTTATTTATTCCTATATATATGTGCAGCAAAAATAAAACATGACCAACTAATCTTCCTGAATACTGCTTCCGCCAATTCCTTTCTTCACCACAATTTTATGCGCAATCCGGTTCTGCAGCTCCTGGACATGGGAGATAATTCCCACCATCTGGTTTCCTCCGGCCAGCTCAGTCAGCAGCCGGATCGCCTGATCCAGGGATTCCCCGTCCAGTGCGCCAAAGCCCTCGTCCACAAACACGGCATCCGTCTGTATACCTCCCGCATGACGCTGAATCACATCCGCCATTCCCAATGCCATAGCCAGAGACGCCTTAAACGCCTCTCCGCCGGACAGGCTCCTTACGCTGCGTACCTTTCCGGTATAATGATCCAGCACATCCAGATCCAATCCCGTCTGACTCTTCAGATTTCCACCCTCCAGACGGTTCAGTAAACGGAAGCGCCCGCCGGTCATGCGGCTAAACCGCTTATTGGCCTCCCGGATAATCTCCCGGAAAAATACCGCCTGAATATACTGCTCAAAAGCCAGCTTGGGCTTTCCCTTAATCTCTCCATTCGCTGTATCTGACAGTCCGGAAATCACCCGGTAAGCCTCGCTGGTCTCATCCAGTTCATGCTTCAGCTGCTCCAGCTTCCGACAGATCTCCGCGTTTCCGTTAACTGCGCGGTCCTTCTCCCGCAGCTCCCTCTCCCGCTCCTTTTGCTGGCGCTCAAGCCCGGTCAGCTGTTCCAGCAGCTCATCCTTCCCGGGCAGCTCTTCTCCGGATAGCTGCTTTTCCAGTCCCGCAACAGATACCTCCAGCCCATGGATTCTCCGCCGATAGCTCTCTGTTTCCGTCTTTGCCGCCTCTCTTGCGCACTCCAGCTCTGCAGCCTGCCTTCGCTTTTCCAGAAGCTGTCCCTCGGCCTCAGCCCAGCCGGCATACTCCAGCTGTCCATCCAGCCTGCGTACCTGCTCCCCGGCCTGCTCTGCCCTGGTTTTCAGCCCGGTCAGCTGCTCTCTCAGGCTGCTGATCTGTTCCCGGCATTTGGCAATCGTCTGCTCTCTTCCGGGAATATCCCTCTCCAGCTGTTCCTTCCGAGCGCGCTTTTCCAGCACTGCCCGCAGCCCTGTCCGGATTTTTTGGTTTTCCTCCAGCAAAGCCGCCTGTTCCCGATTCAGCTCGCCTGTCAGCTCATCCCGGTTTTGCG
>JAHZHG010000185.1:3844-5983 GCA_019420425.1 Clostridiales bacterium | reverse complement strand
ATGCGGAAGCACTGGCCGGAGTCACAGATCTGCCCAATATCAAAATGCTCCAGTTCTTTTGTCACCATAATTCCCTATCCTTATGTATTTATTTCCGCGAGCAACAAGCCAGGCAGCCGCACTTGTGCGGATATTTGGCGACTGCCACCGTTCTCAGCCGTCATTCTCTCCTTTGCCTTTGATGCAGCCCTTCTCCACATAGGGAGAAATCAGGCGCTCGTATGCATATGTCCACAGCTCCCGGGAGCCTTCGGCTGTTTTTTCATTTCGCCGAAGAATCTGCTCCAGCCGTACGCCATGCTCCAGCCAGGCCTTTCCCTCCGTGGCCGCGTTCAGCATAGTCGGCTGGATATTATCCATGGCATGGGCGAATTTTGCCTCCGGCGTCTCCCATGCCTCAAACTCTTCCCAGATTTTCCTCAGCTTCTCCCCCTGATCCCGGGGAAGCAGGCCAAAGATCCGTCCGGCGGCCTTTTCCTCTCGTTCCCGCTGGGTCTTTTTCCCCTCCTCATCATAGGCGTACGTATCCCCGGCGTCGATCTCTACCAGATCATGGATCAGCAGCATCGTCACTGTCTTTAGCACATCGATGGCTTCATTGGCATATTCGCTGAGCAGGATTGCCATAATCGCCATATGCCATGCGTGCTCTGCATCATTTTCCTTCCGCTCCCCGCCGGTCAGATACGTCTGTCTGCCGATAAATTTTTCCCGGTCGATCTCCCGGAAAAAGGTAAACTGCTTTTCCAGTCTGTCGTCTTTCATTGCTTCCTCCCTGCTCCGCGTGCCCCTATTCCAGACAGATACTCCGCCCGATCACAATCGCCCGCGCATCGCTGCCATGACCAATCTCCTCCGTCTTTGCCACTGGCAGCTCTGTCCCCGCGTACCGCCCAACGAGCGCCGTGATATCCGGACTGCCGCCCTCCTCCTGCATCCGGGTGAATGTGCCCAGAAGAATCCCGCTGATCTGCCGGAACACCCCCATCTGCTGCAGCTGATTCAGGTATGCCGTCATCTGGGGAGCCGTACCGCCGAGGGCCTCCAGCAGCAGCACCTTGCCCCGCATATCCGGCCAGTATTCCGTCCCCGCCAGCTTCAGCAGACACCGGATATTTCCGCCTACAACGGTTCCCGCCAGCCGTTTTCCCTGGATGAACCGCCAGCCAAAGGAATACAGCTCATCGCTGTCCCGAAAAACAGAAGCGGTAAACCGGGAAATCTGCCGTTCCCCGTCCTCTCCGATCAGATTGCGGATCTGATATAAGACCGATTCTCTGCCAGTCTTTGCATAGATGGCGTTAATCACCGTGGTCAGGTCACTGTAGCCCCAAAACTGCTTGCCGCTCGCGGCAATCGCGGGATAATCCAGATACGGAAGCAGCTCATTGGCGATGTCCCCGCCGGACACATCAAAGATCACCCGTATCGCTTTATCCCGGAAAAACCCCATCAGACTCTCTGCCCGCTCCCTTCCGGAGGCGGAAAACACCCCTTCCCGGGCATACAGATATTCTCCGGCTACCGGCTCCAGGCCAACGCTGGCCAGCGCATCCTCCAGCCGCTTCATCTTTTCCCCCGCCGTACAGGGCAGACCGTTTGAACAGCAGACAAGCGCCGCCTTACTTCCCTTTTTCAGTTTCATTCTTCTTCACCTGGCTCCTGTATTCCTTCTGAAAAGGCACAGTGGAAAAATCCACTGTGCCCCTTTGCACGTTTTCCGTTTTTATTCTACGGTAATCAGTTCATATTCACGGGAGCCGATTCCCAGCTCTGCGGACGCCTCTATCGTATGCACACCGTTGCGGGATTCAATACGCTCCAGCAGATGGTCTCTGCCGGGATCATCGGATGCATAGACCAGATCCAGGCACGCCTGGTCGATAGCCACCGGATCAAGGGAAATCAGAATGCCGATGTCCTTCATGCACGGATCCTCTGCCACCGCGCAGCAGTCGCAGTCCACAGACATATTTTTCATTACATTGACATAGACTGCATTTCCCTTAAAGAACTTTACAACCGAGGATGCGGCGTCGGCCATAGACTCCAGGAAGGAATCGTGGTCTGCCGTCCACAGCTCCTCCGGCTTTCCGGCGCCGTGGATGTATGCTTTTCCAAAGGCAGAACCGATACCGA
>JAHZHG010000185.1:0-3834 GCA_019420425.1 Clostridiales bacterium | reverse complement strand
GCTGCTTTAACGCTCCGCCGTAGCCGCCCATGGGATGTCCCTTAAAATGGGAAAGCACCAGCAGGGAATCATAATTTGCCAGGTTTTTCCCCACATAGTTTTTCTGAATCCGTCTGCCGTTCGGAATGTCCAGCACCAGATCCGGGCCTTCGCCGTCCAGCAGGTCTACGGGAAACACCTCGCTCCAGCCGTGCTTTTTCAGTGTCTTTATGTGCTTTTCCGTTGTATTCCGCTCTCCCTCATAAGCGGTATTGCACTCAGTTACCGTGCCGCCTACGTAATCCACAACCGGCTTCCAAAATTCAGGCTTTAAAAAATTCTGATTGCCAACCTCTCCCGAGTGAACCTTAACTGCCACTTTCCCCGGCAGCGGCTTGTCGATCAGGCGGTAGAGCTCGAGTACCTTTTCCGGAGTGATTGTCCGTGAAAAGTAAACCTTTGATTTCATCCTGTATTCCACCTTTCTTTTTTTCTATTATATAACAAGCCGGCCGTTCAGGCAATCCTTACTTTTTCCAGCGCTTCAGCGTGGGGAACCAGGCCTCCATCATCTTTTTTGCTTCCTCCTGCGTACCGAAGGGATATCCGTTCTCTTCGTTGAATTTCAGATTGAAGGCAATCATCCCCTCCATGGTAATCGACTCATCCGCAAAATGCCCGTCCTTATAGCAATAGCAGCAATATTCCTCATTGCGGGTCTGATCCTGATTGGTGCCAAAATCCGTCTCCTTCTCCATGGGCATTCCGCAGCTCTGACAAAATTTCTTTTCCATTCTTTTCCTCCTGTCTGTGTGTAGGTTTATTTTACCTCCTTATCCTAACACGGCAAATGTGACACCTTCTGTCATATCCCACTGCTTTATTCGTAAAAACGGAGCATTTTCTTTGCCTCTTCCGCCAGCTCTTTCCTCATCCATTCCGGGGAAAGCACCTCCGCCTCTCCGCCGAAGGAGAGCAGAAAGCCGGTCACCCACCTTCCCCTGGGAAAGGACGTGCTTACCCGGTATCCGCCGTCGGAAAGCGGTTCGATCTCTTCCATACGGAAAAAATCCTTTACCTGCCATGCCGCCCTTGACGTGAACAAAAGCTCCAGCGCAATCCGGTCTGACTCATCGCACCGGCCGATCTTTTCTGTTTCCTCTTCGGGAATTTCCCGGCTGGCAAAGCCTGCTTTTTCCATATGCAGCTCTGACATCCGGTTCAGCCGGAACAGGCGGAACCCCTGCTTTACCCGGCAGTAGGCAAGCAGATACCACACGCCGCCCTTAAACTTCAGGGTATACGGCTCCACCGCGCGTCTGCTGTGTTCCCCTTCGGAATTGTCATATTCCAGCGTCAGCAGCCTGTGGGTCAGGATGGCCTCCCGGCACAGCTCAAAGTTCTGCTTTTCCGTTTCCCGTCCTCCCCAGCTGCCAAAATCCACCTCCAGCCAGCCGGCGGCCTTTTTCTGAAAAATACCGGAAAGCCGGGTGAGCACCTCTTCATTATCCATGGCCCCCACAGCCTCCAGGCCCTTCAGTGCAGTCAGGATCTGTTCCTGTTCCTCCCCGCTGAGCAGGGAACGGTCAATCTGAAACTGCTTCATCAGACGTATTCCGCCGCCGTGCCCCTTTTCGGTATAGATGGGAATCCCTGCGGCCGACAGAGCGTCCAGATCCCGGTATATCGTCCTCCGGGATACCTCCAGCTTTTCGGAGAGCCACTGAGCGGTCAGCTCCTGATGCTCGATCAGAAGATACAATAACTGAAATTGTCTGCTGTTTTTCATTTATTTTCCTTCTCCTGTGCATAGTGATGGGCGAAGCATCCGACCAGCGGCGGAGACATTGATTTATGCCATGCTTCCGGGCTATTTGTGATATGGCTCATGGTTCAGTATGCGGAAGCTGCGGTAAATCTGCTCAAGGAGGATTACCCGCATCAGCTGATGGGGGAAGGTCATATCCGAGAAGGAAAGACGCTCGTCAGCCCGGGACAGCACCTGGGGAGACAGGCCCAGAGAGCCGCCGATGAGGAATACCAGGTGGCTCTTTCCGGAGACAAACAGCTGGCCAAGGTGGTTCGCAAGGCCAACCGAGTCCCGCTTTTTGCCGTCAATCGCCAGGGCGATAACGTGGCTGCCCTCCGGGATTTTCTGTAAAATCCGGCCGCCCTCCTTTTCCCGGATCTGGGCTTCCTCGGCAGCTCCTGCTCCGTCCGGGGTCTGCTCATCAGCCACCTCGACCAGCTCCAGGCGGCAGTAGCGACTCAGACGCTTTGCGTACTCGGCGATAGCTGCGGTAAAATATTTCTCTTTTATCTTTCCTACAGAAATAATTGTAATTCTCATTATTCTCCTTGATTTCCCCGTTCATGTGTCAGTTCCCGGGCACCGGTCCCGATCATGCAAAACGAGAGGCCACGCCTCACATGACCTCTCGTGTCTTTATCTCGATTTATTTGTTTGACAGATACTCATGAATACCCTTTGCCGCCGCCTTACCTGCGCCCATGGCCAGGATGACGGTTGCTGCTCCGGTTACGGCATCTCCGCCTGCGAACACGCCTTCCTTGGAGGTCTGTCCGGTTTCCTCGTTTGCAATAATGCACTTACGCTTATTTACATCCAGACCGTAGGTGGTGGAGGAAATCAGCGGATTCGGGGAAGTGCCCAGGGACATGATCACGGTATCCAGCTCCATATCAAACTCAGAGCCTTCTACCGCTACCGGGCGTCTTCTTCCGGATGCATCCGGCTCGCCCAGCTCCATCTTCACGCACTTCATGCCGACTACAGCGTCGTTCTCGTCTACCAGGATCTCCACCGGATTGGTCAGCAGATCAAAGATAACGCCCTCTTCCTTTGCGTGGTGGACCTCCTCCACACGTGCAGGCAGCTCGGCTTCGCTTCTGCGGTATACGATATGTACCTCTGCGCCCAGACGAAGAGCGGTTCTTGCTGCGTCCATGGCTACGTTTCCGCCGCCGACTACAGCTACCTTCTTGCCTCTGAACATCGGTGTGTACGCTTCTTCCATGAATGCCTTCATCAGGTTGTTTCTGGTCAGATACTCGTTTGCGGAGAATACGCCCTTGGCATTCTCGCCCGGAATGTTCATGAACATCGGCAGACCTGCTCCGGAGCCGATGAATACGGCCTCAAAGCCTTCCTCGGTCAGCAGCTCGTCAATCGTAACGGACTTGCCGATAATTACGTTCTTTTCGATCTTTACGCCGAGAGCCTTTACATTCTCTACTTCCTTGGCCACAACCTTGGTCTTGGGCAGACGGAACTCGGGGATACCGTAAACCAGTACGCCGCCGGCCTCGTGCAGCGCCTCAAAAATGGTTACGTCATAGCCCATCTTTGCCAGATCTCCGGCACAGGTCAGTCCGGAAGGACCGGAACCGATAACGGCTACCTTGTGACCGTTCTTCTCAGCGGTAACGGTGGGTTTGATTCCGTTTTCTCTTGCCCAGTCGGCTACGAAACGCTCCAGCTTACCGATGGAAACCGCCTCGCCCTTGATGCCGCGGATACATTTTCCTTCACACTGGGACTCCTGGGGACAAACGCGTCCGCAAATAGCCGGCAGTGCGCTGGAAAGGGAGATCGTCTGATATGCAGCTTCGATGTCGCCTTCCTTTACGTGGCCGATAAAGGTGGGAATGTCGATGTTTACCGGACATCCCTGTACACATTTTGCATTTTTACAATGCAGGCAGCGGGTAGCCTCCTCCATTGCCTCTTCTTTATTATATCCGAGACATACCTCGTCAAAATTTGTCGCTCTTACCTTGGGAGCCTGCTCTCTGACTGGTACTTTCTTTAATACATCTGCCATTATTTGTCAC
>JAHZHG010000184.1 GCA_019420425.1 Clostridiales bacterium | reverse complement strand
TTGCATAGGCCCGCAGAAAGGAAAAGCTCTCATTGTTCCATATTTTCACATAATTCTCCCAATGCAAAACCTCGGGAATCCACTGAAACGGGGAAGAAAACACCGTCAGCGGAGTTTTCAGGGATGACGAAAGCATCCAGAGCAGCGGCAGCACAAAAACAAATGCGGCCAACAGCAAAATAACGGTCTTAAGCACCTTCATGTGCAAACGTTTTTTTCGCATGGTTTATCCTCCCTGCCTTCTCTCAATAGTGCACCCATTTCTTTTGTCCCCAGAAGTTCAGCCCGGAAAATACGAGAATGATGACAAAGAGCACCATGGCCTCTGCACTGCCGTATCCAAACTTGTAATCAGCGAATGCACTGTCATAGATCACCGCTACCATCGACGTATTGGACTTTGCCGTCGCCCCCATAGTCATGATGTTTACCGACGCAAAGATCTTAAATGTGGCAATCATGCGGACAATCAGCAGAAAAAACGTTGTGGGTGAAATCAGTGGAAAGGTGATTTTCACAAATTTGGTAAAGCTTCCCGCACCATCAATCTCAGCCGCCTCATACAAAGAAGTAGGAACGTTCTGCATAGCCGCCATATAGACAATCAGCTCGTAGCCGATGGCCGTCCAGATCACCAGCAAAATGATCGGCACCTTATTCAGATTCTGGTCTACAAACCATTTCGGCAAATGTTCCATCCCCATCCCGGACAGCAGGGCGTTCACCGGCCCGTCATCTCGAAACAAAAACTTGAATACTGCGGAAAGGGCTACTGTACTGGATATATATGGAATAAAAAACGCAAACCGCAGCCCTTTTTTAAAAAATACGTTTCCGTTCAGCAGGTAGGCAAGCCCCAGCGCCAGCAGGATGGAGACGGGCACAGTCACCACGGCATAGATAAAGGTATTCCTGATTGCCGCGCGGAAGGTAGCATCCTTTGCCAGCTTCTGGAAATTGTCCAGTCCGACCCACTTGATTCCCTTCCAGCCCGATAGAAAATTCCATTCCGTAAAGGACAGCATCAGGGAAAAAATCATCGGAAAGGCAACTAACGCCAAAAAGGTAATCAGGGCGGGCGCCAGGAATGCATAGCCGGTAAGTGTCTCCTTCTTTTTCATTTTCCTTAACTCCTCACTGTGCCTGTTCGATTGCCTCGTTTGCCTCCCGTGCTGCTGCCTGCATTGCCTCCTCCGGGCTCATCACACCGTTGAACGCCTGTTGTGCATACTCCACAAGTGCACTGTTTACCTCTGAATATGCGGTCAGATTGTCATCAATATAACTGGGCCCATCAAAGTTTAAGCAAACCCGTTCAAAGCTCTCCACATCAATCAGTTTTTCTGCTTCTTCCTCAGAGCCAAAGACGAGAGATACCAGATCCCCGGCATCCGTGCCCTTCCAGGTCGGCATATGTCCGGCGACAATCAGATATTTGCAGCCATAGGTGGAATACCATTTCAGGAAGATCTCCGACGCCTCCAGGTCAGCGCAGTTAGATGCGATGCCCACATGAGAGAAGGTAGAAACGCCGGACATGTAGTTGGTCTGTCCTGCTTCTTCCACCGGCCATGGGGCAAATGCGGTTTTAAAGTCCACCGGATAGGTCTCCTGATCCCGGATAAACCGCACCATATTCGGGCTGATCGCTGTCGCCGCTTTTCCGGTCAGATAGATCTGCTGGGTCTGCAGGTTGTCCGCAATGTAGCTGGCCTTCGGATACCAGATTCCGTCCTCATTTTCCGCCTTGCACTCTCTGATCAGAGCATTCACCACCAGGTCTGAGTCCAGGGAGCTGGTTCCATCCTCGTTATAATACTGATTCTTTCCGTTTACCTGATATACGGTATAGGTAAAGTAGTTGGGCGAATGGTAATCACTGCCGCCGTATACCTTATCCTCCCCTTCTCCATGGGTAAGCTTTTCGCTGGCCTCCAGATACTCGTCCCAGGTCCATTCCCTGGGCAGCTCGCCCATTCCGGCGTTTTCCCACTCATTCATATTTATGCTGACATAGAAAGACAAGCCCCCGGCAGGCAGCGTATAGCAGATGCTGTCATAGAGGTATTGATCTGTTCCCCAGTTTTCCACCAGATCGATCCCATTCTCCTCCAGGAAGTCAGACAGATCCATGTAGAGTCCGTTTTCCCAGCGCTTGTATGTATTGCTCAGGCCGAAACTGTGCAGTACATCTACCTCCCCGGCCATCATTGCCGTATTTACACTCAGATTGCCGTCCACATTGTTGTTGTATGTATTGATATTTACCTTAATGTTGGGATAAATCTCATTAAACGCGGCAACCATGTCCGCTACACCGGCTGTATCCTTAAACGGAGTCCAGAAGTTTACCTCGCCTTCCTGCGCCTCTGGATCCTCCTCCAGAATCCATCGGTGAATGTCCGAAGCTTCCTCTGCATTTACGGAAATGCAGCCGAACAGTACAGAAGCTGCCATTGCGGCAGAAATCACCATTGTGATACCGTTTTTCCTGTTTTCTTTTTTGAGCATAAATGTTCCCCCTTCTTTTTCAACACCTGAATTATATAGTTTCCCTTTTCCGCTCCTTCATCATGAAAGCAGGCGGAAATCGGAACGTTCCAAAATTTACCTTAAATTTTACGATATACCAACGTATACCGTAAAATACTTTTTTATTTTCTCCTGTCCTTTACCGAATCCCGGATGACCAGATCCGTCGGCAGAACCAGCGATGTCTTACGCATCTTTGGCGAATGGATCCGCCGCAGCAAGATCTCACAGGCCTTTTCGCCGATCCTTTCCTTATGGATATCCGTTGTGGTAAGGGCGGGAGCGGCGTATGCGGAAAGTACAGAATCCTCGTAGCTGATCAGGGATACCTGATCGGGGATGCGGATTCCCGCCTCATACAGGTACCTCATGGCGCCCAGGGCAATGTTATCGTTAGCGGCAATGATGCCGTCCGGACGCTCCCCCTGCTCCCACAGCTTCTTCATCAGCGCATAGCCGCCTGCTCCGGAATTGGAGCCTGCATTGACAATCCGGTGGCGGACATCGGCCTCCGCCTCTTCCAATGCCTTTTTCAGCCCGTTTACCCGCGAGATGTTAGTCATAAATACCGGCGGACAGTTCAGCAGGTAAATCTGCTTATGTCCGGTTGCCAGCAGGTGTCTGGCTGACAATACGGTGGCCTGCTCTACGTCCGGCATTACCGAGTCTACCCTGGATGTTTCGCAGCCGATCAGTACGCATGGGATCTTTGTCTCCCGTATCCGGTCGATGAACTGCTTCTGCACCAGGCTTCCGATCAGGAAAATTCCGTCTACCCGGTTGCTTTTCACCAGGTTGGGAAGCTCTCCGCCGGACTCCTCCAGGCAGTACTCCTCCATCAGCAGACCATAATCTGTGCCCTCCAGAAGGGCGGGGATTCCGGCTACAATGTCGAAATGGAAGAGATCCGTGTCCATGTCGAAGCCGAAGGACCGGTGCCCTGATTTCTCCACCAGCATGATTACGCCCAGATTATTGGTTTTTTTGCTGATCAGGCTGCGGGCATTTACGTTCGGTGTGTAACCCAGCTCCCGGATCGCCGCCAATACGTTCTCCCGGGTTTCCGGCTTTACCGCCGGACTTCCGTTAATCACCAGAGAAACCGTGCTTTTTGACACATTTGCCGCCTTGGCCACATCAATTATCGTAGGCACATTTTCACCTCCACCTGTACGGCCATTTGTACGTTTTATTTATTGGAACGTTCTAAATAAATATTATCACAAATTTTGAAAAAGTCAATACATTTGACAGATTTTGTATTGACCTCCCGGGAATAGAAAAAACGGAGACTTAACGTCAGTACTTTTCCGCGTCAAGTCTCCGTTTTTATTTTTGTACTGTTCTTTCTTACCCTGGAATCTGCCGGCCCTCATGATCAATCGTGTACGGTTCCGGCAGTATCAGCTCGGAAATCGGTACAATCTGGTATCCCTTCTCCTTCAGCCCGACAATCACCTGCTCCAGGGCCTGGGCCGTGTATTTTGCGCCGTTGTGCATCAGGATGATGCTTCCGTTGCCCAGCTGCTCATGATTCAGCACCGTGGATATGATCGATTCTGCGCCATAGTCCTTCCAGTCCAGACTGTCCACGGGCGATACAGCTGAAAACGTGGGAAAGCTAAAGATAATGAAGCATTCACGGCCTTCCCTCTATCCGCTCAGCTTTCTCCTCTCCACAGCTGCTTTACAATTCTTTCGGTAAAACGCAATGCCATAACACAATACCTCCTGATACCCCTCCTGCACCAGTTCCTCATCGTAGCGTTTCGCTTCCATCTGTTCCAAAGCCTTTTTGCTTTTTGCATCCATCTGCGCATAACTGGATGCAATTTTCAGTTCAATGAGCAGCACCGGTTTGCCCACATCCATGCTTTTCAGACAAATATCATATCGCCCGTCACCGGCTTCGCGATTAGAAGTAGCATAGTAATCCTTCATTCCATTAAATAATCCCATCATAAACCCATGATAAAAAGCTTCTTTGCTATCGTAAAAGCTGATTCCCGCGCGAAGCATATCTGTAATGAACTTTTCTGCAAAATCTGCCTCTCCATCGATGAGACTGCGATAAAATTCCGTCAAATCCCTTCCTCTTACCTGTCGGTCAAACCAGGACAGTACCGTATTTTTGTAAATATACCGAACCTCTTCATTTGGAATGGCCATACGAACATAATGAACGTTCTCTTCCATCCGCTCCCCGGTCTTTTTCAAATATCCGGTAAAAAATAAGAAATTCCAGAGATTATCCTGCGATCCGTCCGTTCCAATATCTGCATACGTAATTTCTTCATGAATCGGCTTTTCGATACTTTCTCCTTCAATAAGCGCTTCTATCTCCTGCTTTGTCCGCATATCTGCCCTTTCGATCAACAAACGCACAATGTCATTAGAGCTGGTATTTGACCAGAATGGCTTCGGAAATACTGTTGCGTCCATACTGATTCGATCCACATAGCTGATTATACTCCAGGGATTATATACCTCTGTATTTCCAAACCAATAACCGTCATACCATACTTTTGCCGTTTCCATACAGGATTCCCTGTTATAAAAGCGCAGCATATCCCGTACTTCCTGATCGATAAAGCCAAAATATTCGGCATAACCACATTCTGTAATGGAAATCACATTCAGATTATTCAGTCCGGTGAAAATACTCTCTTTTGAAATTCTCAGACAACCGGTAACCATCGCAAATTTCAGGCTTTCATTCGATTTCAGCGCCGATTCAAAAAAGGAACGGATAAAATCCGTCATTTCTTCATAAAAGCCACGAAAATATGCGTTTTCCAATGGCACATCATATTCATCAATCAGAATAATTACCTTTGCTTTATGATATTTTTCCAGACACCCGGACAAAAATTTCATTGCCGTTGCATAATCTGCCCTGGATGCCCGCCGAAGCATTAAATTTTCATACCGGATACGCTCATCGGAAAACAGTACATCACTTTTCAGAAGATAGCAGTGCCGTTTGAATTCTGCGGCAATCTGTTCCTCCAGAACATGATATGCGGTATTAAAATCCGGCTGCTTTACCGATTTTAATGCCAGAGAAATAACCGGATACTTCCCCATCTGACCAGTATATTTTTCTCCTGCATCCATAATTTTCATGCCTGCAAAATAATGTCGATTATCTGTCACAGAGCCCTCTGCACTCATCTCTTTTTCAAAAAACGTCTTTACCATACTGAGCGCAAGTGTTTTTCCAAAGCGGCGCGGGCGTGTAAACAGCATCACTTCTCCGCCCCTGTCCAGTAAATCCCTAATCAAAAGGCTTTTATCCACGTAATAATATCCTTGTCCTATTATTTTCGGAAATCCGTCAATGCCAATGGGTAACGGTTTAAATGCCATATACGCCCCTCCTTTGTCTTTCCCTGTTCTCATTATAGCCCACTTTTGCTTCTCCCACAATATCATAAGAACAATTTCAGCAGCTG
>JAHZHG010000183.1 GCA_019420425.1 Clostridiales bacterium | reverse complement strand
TCCGTTAGAGAAACAACGTTCTCTCCCTTCAGCTCTTTGACCGCCCTTTCCATATAGCAGTTATCTAAATACAAATAATCTGCCTCCTTTCCCCTTTTATCCGGCTTTATCACCTGCGGACTGAGACAGAAAAATTCAACCCCTATTCCGTACTTCTGTCCGCACTGCTCCCGAATCATATGCAAAAGCTTCTCTCTCTGCTCCCGTTCAAGCTGGACAATATTGTAATACAGATTAAATACTGCCGCATCGATAGTAATTGCTCTGGTAATTACTGAAGCAAGCTCTCCAAAGTGAAAATAAACCGTATCCGTTGCCTGCATTATCCCTCCCGGAATTTCTATAACAATAATATCCGGCTGATACTCCTCATATAAATCCATGACATACTTATGGAAATTAAGCGTTTTCCGTGTAATGTCTACTGAATCTCGGAAAAAGAACTCAGGAATAATCTCCATTCCAAATACCTGGGCCTTCTTATTCCCACTCATTCCCAATACGCTGTATCCCTGCTCCCGAATTCGGTGCATAAGAATTGCTGCCATATCCAATTTTCCGCACTGTTCCCCCTGTCCCAGGACAGCAATCACCGGAACCTCCAGTTCCTTTAGTTCATACCCGCTTATCTCTTCCAAATCCCGGAAAACCCGGCTGCTTTTCCATATATCCTTATTTTTTTCCTGTGCAAGCCGTTCACATGCTTCAGCCTTTTCTTTCATGGATTCGCCAATCTCTTCATTAATCAGGACTCCATCCGTTTTCTCTATTCCCTCTTCCAGAGAATCAGTTATCTTCAGTTCTGGATATTTTCTTCGCAAACAGGCCAAATCCGCGGAGACACATCCAATTATTTCCAGGGAGCATCCTTCCATCAGCTCTCTTTGCCGGATAACGGAGTCTGCCGCACATGTATATGGATATAAAAATAATTTTTTCATCGGCTCTTCCTCCGCTTTGCCATACATTCCTGAATGACACAGTATTCATACAAAACGCTAAAGAACTCTTCTCTTGTCTCTTCACATACCTTCTGCTTTTGAGCAGCTGTTAAAATTTTTTCTCCTGCGATATTTTCCATCCGGGCTATGCATATCTTGCAGTCCTGGAATGCCCAGCACTTTTGGCACTGCTCCTTTGTCAGCTCGCCCAGATTCAGCATCTGCTTCATCCGTACCATGTCCAGCCCCTTTTCCAGGCTTCCAACCGAAAGCTCCGCTTCATTTTCGGATACCTTTTCGCAAGGATAAAAGGTTCCGTCCACTGCAACAAACAGCTTCTGTACTCCTGGTATGCACGGCCCGCTGTGATGCATACACCGCTGAAGAACACGCCCTTTTTTCAATGTTTTGATCGCATTCTTTTTTGCCGACAATGTGCCTGCGTAAATCCTGTCTACCTGGCTCTCCTCCAGCATCCCGGCCAGAGCCATCAAAACCTTTAGATATTTAAACCGCCTGCTGAGATAATACTTATCCTCGTATTCCACCAGTTCCGGATTTTTCAGGTTTGTAGCCTCTATTTCGTTTAATTTAACCGAGCCTTTGGCAAACAATTCACTTTGATCGAAAAACCGATTGATATTGTCTACATCCACCTTGGGATTCAGGGTAATCAGAAACATAATCTTTTCCCAATAATCGTAATGGTTTTCTTTTATGTACCGGATGTTTTTTGCAATTGTATCAAAGGAACCTCCGCCATTGCGGAATCTCCGGTTTGCATCATGATCTTCCCTCGGCCCGTCCAGGCTGACTGACAGTGAGACATCATTTTCTGCCAGAAATGCCACTGTATTGGGATTTAACAGCGTGCCGTTTGTCGTCATGCTGAACCGATATTTTTTCCCTTCCATACGCGCTTTCACGTATTCTACACACCGTCTGATCAGATTGATTTCCAGTAACGGCTCTCCTCCATAAAAGGAAAAACAGACGTCGTCCACCTCACAGGAATGGTCGATCACATAATCTATCGCCTTTTTTGCTGTCTCCCATGACATTTTCTTGTCTGAGTGCTCACGTGTATAATAGTTTCCCGAATATACGCAATAGGCGCAGCGCAGATTGCACTGCTGCGTAACCTGCAGAACCAGCTGTCCGATCCTGCAATTTGCATAATGCTCCAGGTATTCCGTATCCGGGTGGTGAATCTCCTCCACTATGTTCGGGGCAAGCACGCCCAGAGACTGATATTTCTGCAAAACTGTGCTTTCTCTCTCCGGCAGAATACCTTCCTCTACTCTTCTCAGCTCCTCAAGCTCTTCCCTGCTGATGACAACGATGGTATTCGTATTTCTATCATACAAATACGAACCGCCCGGCGTCCTAATCGTTTTAAATATAAAATCCCCCATACAACCGTACCTCTCCAGTCAATTTTATCGTTTGTATAATTCCATAGTATTCGTCATTTTGTTCATTGTCAAGATTTATTATTAATTTTTTATATTATTTTTGAACCATATGCATTTACACATTTAGCATTGCCTTCAGCGTAATGCCCATTTTATGTAGATTAAAAACAAAAATCTATTTACTTATTGACAAAATCCAAGTTTAGATATATAGTAGAGTTAATGTTGAACATTAATACTAAATCAAAGGGCACAACAATGAATGAGACATTTACAAATAATGAACTGAAGGTAATGAACCTGTTTTGGGAAATTGGCCGTCCGCTTACCAGTGTGGATGTGCTTGAACTGTTAAAAGAAGAAAATTGGAAGCAAAGCTACGCAGTCCGCCTCTTAAATATATTGGAACACAAAAGGGCAATTGCCGTATGCGGCGCTGTCCGCTACAGAACCCAGTATGCAAGACAGTTCCACCCCATCATTACCCGTGAAGAATACGCCGCCCGTCTGGCGCTTACGACGGGGATTGGAAAAAATTCTATTGCAAACGTAACGGTAGCTCTGGTGAAGGAAGCCAGTGATGCGGAGGATTTTTATCAGGAATTAGAGAATATTATTGCAAAACTAGAGGAAGAAAAGCATGCATAATTTCTTTTTCTCTTTTCTTCTGAGTATATTCTGGAGCAGTATAGTGGCATTGCTTCTCCTGATTGGCCGACTTAGGAAGCGATGGCTGAGATGGTTTGGCGTGACTTCCGTTATATTCATGTATCTGCTCTGCATTATCCGGATGGTGCTGCCAGTTGATATCCGCATTAGTCAGTGGGTTACTCTTCCCCGGCTGCTGAATCCAATTCATTATCAGTTGGTTTTGACCACATATGCGATTGGGCCATTTGAATTGTCCATATTTAATTGTATTTGCATTCTGTGGCTTGCAGGCGCTGTCTGCTCGCTTTTCCAATACATACGCCAGTTTAAGCGGATTCGAAAGCTGATTTTATTCAGCGCCAAAGCAGACAACGGACAATATCAAAAAATATATGCTCTGGCGCAGGCGCATTTGCATAAACCCGTCAAAGCAGTTATCGTGCAGAGTCAGCTGATCAAAATGCCTATGGCTGCCGGAATCATCCATAAATATATCCTGCTCCCGCAGAGAGCGTATGCGGACGACGAATTATATCATATTCTTTTGCATGAACTGTTCCATTTTTCCCATCATGATCTGATGATAAAAATGGTCGCCCAGCTTTGCTGCTGTGTGTTTTGGTGGTATCCTCTGTCATATTATTTACGGAATAACCTGAATCATTTGCTGGAGATACGTTGCGATAACCACGTAACCAAGGATATGAATGAACCCCAAAAGGCGGCGTATTTGCGAACAATCCTGGCCTCTCTGCAATATGCAGACAGCCGCAGTATGAAAAATAATTGTCCGCTGGCCACGTTAAGCGGAGATTCTGCCCGGAAAAACATTACTGAACGGTTTCAGCTGGTATCTGATACTGCTCAGTTAAATACATATTTGAGCAAATTTCTTCGCACTTTACTTATTGGTATTTCTGCACTTTTCTTTGTTGGCAGTTATCTGTTCCTTCCTGGGACATCCTATGAAACGCCAAGTGCAGAAATAGAAACCGACGGTGCTATAGAAGTCACTCCTGAGAATGGCTATATTTTACATAGTAATAACGATACATACTATTTTATCGGCCCTGATACTTACATAAAAATCAAAAAGACGTCCATCTCATCACTAAAAGATGACGGCTTTATTATTAAGGAGGAATATTTATGAAAGCCAAAATTACTTCTTGTTTACTGAGTCTTACTTTATTGTTCTCTGTTTTCATAACAGGCGATGTAAATGTATATGCAGCTCAACCGCCGGTTAACGAAACTGCCAGTACAAGGGCAACTGATATCCTTGAAACAAAATATCGAATCTATAATGGTAAGCTGCAGTACCGCCGCTGGAACGCTACGTTGGGCTGCTGGTATGATCCTCTTTGGATGGATTTATAAAAATCAATCATCTTTTAAAACCTCTTAATTCTAAAAAACACCGGGCGCAGCTGGAAATCAGCTGCGCCCGGCGTTTTTCTTTATTCCATATACCCGCCCTTCATCGGCGATGCTGCATGCTGTGCATAGATATGCAGTACGCCAGACGGATACTTTTCTTTTTTCGGTTTCCAGTTCTTTTTTCTCTCTGCAAACACGCGCTCTACCTCTTCCGGGGAGCACGGTTTTCCGGCGATGCCTACGATCTCCAGCTTCCGGTCGGGGATGCTGATGTGGATCAGGTCGTCTTCCTCTACCAGGGCGATGGGGCCTCCCTCGGCGGCTTCGGGGGAAACGTGTCCGATGGCGGGGCCTTTGGAGGCGCCGGAGAAGCGGCCGTCGGTGATCAGGGCGATGGACTTGCCCAGCTCTTCGTCGGAGGAGATGGCTTCTGTGGTGTAGAACATCTCCGGCATTCCGCTGCCCTTGGGGCCTTCGTAGCGGATGATTACGCCGTCGCCCGGGCGGATCCGGTGGGAAAGGACGGCTGCGATGGCGTCCTCTTCACAGTCAAAGGGCTTGGCCTTCAGCACGGCCTCAAACATCTCCTTCGGCACTGCGGAGTGCTTCACCACTGCGCCCTCGGGCGCCAGATTTCCTTTCATTACCCCGATAGTGCCGTCCTTTCCGATAGGCGCGTCAAAGGTGCGGATAACATCGGTGCGCTTCAGGCCGGTTTTGGCCATGTATTCTTCGCATTTTTCGTAGAAGCCGTTTGTCTTTAACTCCTCCAGGTTCTCGCCCAGCGTCTTACCGGTGACGGTCATCACGTCCAGATGGAGCATGGATTTGATCTCTTCCATGATCCTGGGAACGCCGCCTGCATAGTAGAAATACTGTGCGGGCCATTTTCCCGCAGGACGGATATCCAGCAGGTAGTGCGCCCCTCTGTGCATCCGGTCGAAGGTGTCTGCGTCGATATCAATGCCGAACTCGTGGGCCGCGGCAGGAATGTGCAGCAGGGAGTTGCTGGATCCGGAGATGGCTGCGTGCACCATGATCGCGTTCTCAAAGGATTTCTTCGTCACAATATCGGATGCCTTCAGGCCCATCCTGGCCAGGCGCACGGACTGTCTGCCCGCCTCGTAGGCCACATCCTCCAGGTCGCTGCAGGTGGCCGGCATCAGCGCGCTGCCCGGCAGCATCAGGCCCAGGGCCTCTGCCATGATCTGCATGGTGGAAGCCGTTCCCATAAAGGAGCAGGCTCCGCAGGAGGGACAGGCGTGATGCTTGTAATATAAAAACTGCTCTTCGGAAATCTCTCCGCGCTGGCACATAGCGCTGTATTTTCCGATCTGCTCCAGGGTCAGCAGATCCGGGCCGGCATCCATCACGCCGCCGGTAACGACGATGGCCGGAATGTTCACCCGTCCGATACCCATCAGCATGGCCGGAACGGATTTGTCGCAGCTGGCGATGAATACGCCGCCGTCGTAGGTGGTCGCGTTTGCGTGAATCTCAATCATGTTGGCAATGGAATCCCGGGACGCCAGGGAATAGTTGATTCCGTCGTGACCCTGGGCAATTCCGTCGCAGATATCTGTGGCAAAGTACCGGGATGCCTTT
>JAHZHG010000182.1 GCA_019420425.1 Clostridiales bacterium | reverse complement strand
CGCAGGGAGCTGTTCGCCGCCTGCGCTTTCCTCCGGTTCATCCTTTAGTTGTAGATCAGCTCCGCCAGCACCGTTTCCTCCGCCGCGTTCTGCAGATTGTTCATCATCTGCACCCACTTCATCTGATCTCTGGCTTTCAGTTCCTCCGTCACGCCCTCGGCTTTCGCCATCTGCGCCACGATTTCCTCCATCCGGCGCTGGGCGGTCTGCTGGATCTCCGCCAGATGAGTGTTCAATTTCCCGCTGGTCAGCAGGTTCGTGTACGTCACCCTGCGGTGCTCCTTGAGAAATTTCTTCCGAAGCAATGCGTATTTCCCATGGGGAACCGGCTCCTCCTGGGGCGGCAGAAGGTTCGGCAGATTGTAGTCGCCCTGCCTGGTGTAAGTGATCTCGGTCATATTCAAAACTCCTTTCCGGCTGTGTGTTTTCCTGTTCAGTTACAGCATACTGGTTTTCCTGCTGGGGTTCAAATGTGCGATTTTCTTTTTGAGGCTGTCTTTGCAGGGCAAGGACCGTGCGGGAAATTGCAGAAAGGCACATCTGGGAGATGTCCCCGGTAGCCACGCCCAAAGCGTTCAGCGTCTGCGGTGTGTTGAAATTGAGCACATCCCGAAAATCCTCATCCTCAAAGTAATCAGACGGGTCGAGACCGCAGCGCACCAGCAGCATATATCCAATGCTGTTTTGCACCGCCCTGCGGTATTCCACCTCCAGATTCAGCTCATCCAGTTCTTCCAGAAAGCTGCCTTCCGTAAGGGTTTTCAATTCGGAAAGATAGTCGGGCATATTGTCCTCTACGGCGTTCTTTGCCGCAGAGAGCAGGGCTTCGCCCAAATCCTCCCTGTGCTCCAGCTCCCCAAAGCTGTTTTCCAGCGTTTCAATGATGTCCGGCGTGTATTCCTCCCGCACCGTCCAAAGGGGGACGGGTCGGGGGAACCGGGCCTCATGGGTATCGGAAATATCAAAGTAGTATTTCAGCCGGGGCTTGCCATTGTGTTCCCCGTCAAAAACGGCAATGCCGTTTGCGCCCCGGTTTACCCAGCGCCCAAATTGCCGGTTCCATCGCTCGATCTCCAGGACGGCGGTGGCGTCTGGGCGCTGGGCAAAGACAAGCAGTTGTTCGTCGAAAGAAAGCCGGTAGTTGCGGCAGGCAGAAGCCAGAAACGCCCGCCACTGGTCGGGAGCTGTCACGCTGCGCTGCGTTTCCTGGTACAGCTCCGTCAAGGCTTTATATCGTATCGCCATCGGTTGCCCTCCTTTTCTTATTCTTTTTTCGCAGCTTTCAGTTCTGCGCTGTAATCCTTATCCGGGTCATATTGATTGCACAGGGAGAGCAGTAACAGCCAGATGGTATTGCCGGCCTCCTTCGGGTACATCCGAAGCGCCACGCAGGGCGCATGGTCACTGTCAACAAAGGGCCTCCCATAGCGCATAAACTGGTCGATCAGCTTTTGAGCCATCTCCCGGTATTCTTCATAGGGGTTCTGTTCCGCCTGCTGATGGAGAACCGTCATCAGCAAGTTGAACCAATCCTCGTGCGTATCCAGTTTTACGGGCGGTAAAGACGCCATTTTCATCACCTCATCTTTCCATGGCGGCGGCCTGCCGCTGCCGGGGAATGGAAAACCCGTAGACTTTGGCGATGTCGTCGCCCAGCCTGCGGGTCACTCTCGTAATATCGGCGCGGGTAGCAGTGCCGCGATATAGTTTTTCTTTCAGCAGTTCAATTTTGGAAGGGCTGGCGCTGTCCTTGTAAACGCGGTAGAGGTAAAAGTTCGTGCCATCGTGATGGATAGCGTCGCACCGCAGATCGCCCAGCCGGTCCACATACCAGGTAGAATAATCCGTATTGGAATACAGGCAGTCCCGGATGTTGCCGCTGGGGATTTCCTTATATCCCATGCGCCGACCATTCCACAGGCCCAGGTCGCCTACGACTAAAATCGGTTGGGAGAGCTGCACATTGAGGTTGGCGCGTTCATCATCCAGGTAATCCCCATTGATCTCATACATCAGGGAAATGCGCTCATCTTCGGATAAATCCGGGTAGTCCGCCTCCAGGTCATCCCTCCAATCCTCATAGTCCAGGCCATAATTGCTCCAGATAACGTGTCTTTCCTCCTTCATCGGGCTTCACCCCGGTCTTTCTGCCTGGGCTTGATGGGCTGCCCCTGCTCGTCATAGTTTCTGGGATCGGCGGCGGGGGTCTGCCAGCCAAACATGGAGCCGGCAAACATGGCGGCCTCCTGTGCTTTGGTAACGCCATTCTTCACATTGCGGTCGTCTGCAAACTCTCGGTTCTGTTGAGCGTCAGGAGTTGAAAAATCATAGCAAGGGCTGTAGCCTTTTTCGCCCCTGGTCAGAAGAATCAGCTCCCCGGATGAGGGCAGTACACTAAAACACTGCACCGGCAGAGAAGAACGCAGCGGGATCACGCTCCCGTGAGTTTGCTCCAATCGCTCCGCAAATTCGCAAATATGATACAGGGCGCTGGAATACCCGCCGCTGGTTTCAAAATGGGTTTCGTCGATGAACCGGCAGGTGCGGTCGCGGGTTTCTCCGCCGCCAGTGAAAATGCGGATGTGGTCGCCGTCGGGAATGCGGAACAGCTCCTTGTAGCCGGGCGTGATAAACCGGATACCCTGTTTGGCCTTTTCCATGTGGTGCTCCAGGAATCGGGCAACGTAGGCGTAGAGGTAAAAGTTGTAGTCTCCATAATTGGGATTGCACCGGAGCATATAGGTGTGCTGCGGCGTCTGCACCTTAAAACCATACTCGGCGCAGTAGTTTCCCTCAAACTCAGCCTCCGGGTTCTGATAGCAAAACCTGGTCATGCTGTCACGGGTACAGAGCAGCCCATTCTTCTCCCGCAGAGTGTTGACCACCTCATCAAGCTCCGCCTTAAACTCGTCCGTCTTGTATTCCCTCCGATGGTCGAACCAGGAAGTGTAAAATTCCTGGCCGCAGCCAAAATCCCCGCGCAGATGGCCGATACAGCCGGTTTGCCCTTCAAGCTGGCTGCTCTGGTTGTACGCATACAGGCGATCCGCCGGGGTCATGCTGGTGATTTTCAGCTCCATCATCGTTCACGTCCTTTCTTTTTCGCTTGTCGGTTTTGCTCCGATATGGCCTTTTCCCGTGCCTGCCAATATTCGGGGTGGTGAATTTGCACGCTGCTATTGATAACAGCCTCATACGCGCCGGGGCCAAAGCGCTCGTTCACTGGAGCCTGGATCATCTTTTTATCCATCAGCTCCCGGAGAGCCACCTGCGCGTCATTATCTTCCTCAAAGCAAAGATAACCGCTCGCTATAAAACCGCAGCCCATCGCTTCTTTTCGGAATATCTTTTCCGCCAGTTCCCGGCGCACCATAATTCCGCCATGCCCTGGGGTAGAAACGGAATAAACGCCGGGGCAGAGCGTTTCACATTCCTGGATATTGCCCCATGGGGAACAGGAAGGGGCCTCCGGCACAATAGTGTTTTGCCGCTGATCCTCCAGGCACTGCACCTCCTCCTGCGCCCGCGCCACCAAATCCTTCTGCGCGGAAAACAGATCGCTGAAATAGTGGCCCCAATCGTAGTCCGTCCGGTTACTGCATTTCCAGGTGACAAACTGCTGGGGCGCTGTCAAATGAACGCCCAACACAAACTCGCTGTCGCCCACATGACAGGAATCCGTAATGATATATCCGGCGTTTTCTCTGTAATCCATCATCGTTCACGCTCCTTCGTCGTTTTCTTTTTGGCCTGTTCCTGCTGGATCGCAGTAAGGCCATGTTTGGCCCAGCCGGGAAGGTCCTCCGGCTGTATCGTTCCCAGCACGTCCATGCGTTCATAGCGGCTTTCTTTGCCAGTATAAAGGTCAACGCAGTAACAGGCTGACCCCCTGCTGTGTGGGGAAGCCCCAAAGCCTCCCATACAGAGCTTGAGCTGACGGGTAGCCCGGCGGTATTCCCGGCGCAGCACCTCCGGCTTTATCACTATGATTTTCCCGTGCAGATCATCCTCATAGGAAATGGGGATGCAGCCCTCCGCTGTAATGGGGCGGTCGTCTATGCCCTGTATGCGGGGCTTATTGAGTTCTATGTGGGTTTTCTGCGCCTGTTCGGCAATCCGCTGGCCGAACAGCTCCACAATCTCCGGGAAATCATCACTGGCCATCACTTCGCTGTATTCTGCAAATAAGGCGTTTTTCCGGCAAAAGGCGCACATATACTTCATGCCGGTTTCATCCTGCGGATTTTCCCCCAGGACAACCTCGCGGTCGCCTATATGCACCGCCTGGATGACCTCATAATCACCGGCCATGCGTTTTTCTGTGGAATCATCGTTCATCCCTCTGCCTCCTTCTCCTGTTTGATAAATGCTTTGATTTCCTTTACACTGGAAAAATCCCGTTCATCCCCGGTAAGGTAGCGCACCGTATCTCTCCATTGGGACAGCGGGTAGCTGTTCTCATCCATCCTGCACAGGTCCAAAAGGGCCGCCCATCGCAGGATAGGCGAAAGATTTAAGTCGGAGATGAAACAGCCATGCCGGGCCGCCAGTATGTCCAGCAGGTGCAATTCATTCATGGCAACACCTGCTTTCTTCAGCTTCTTTCAGCAATTCCTCCACCAGTCTGCCGCTGCGGACTTTATTCCGGTCTGCCAGCACCTTGTTCTGGACACACAGCACCGCCCGGATGTTGGGAACGGTAATGCCGGGAATCTCTACCATCTCCTCCGGGGTGATGGTGAGAAGCTGCACCGGGGAATAACCAGCCTGGGCGAATATGCGGAACAGCCGCTGTTCAAATCGTTCTTTCATCATCAACGCTCCTTTCTTTTTTGGTATGTAAAAGGGGCGGCCCCCGCATGGCCGCCCCTGGCTGGTTACTTCTTCCGGCTTCTGATTTTCAGGAAAATCAAGCCCAAAGAAAAAGCAGGAAACCATTTCTGATTTCCTGCCCGGTATGCCGCTCGTTTGCGGCTGATTATTCAGTTGTGCAACATATAGCTAACATAAATCTGCAATCAAAAATGGAACCTACCATCTTCCTTAAAACTGCATCGTTTCGGATTACCTTCACTTCGGTAAATCTTATGCTGTTTCAAATCATATATTACTGACCAGACGGTATCTTTTCCGGTATTCCTATCATACTGGCACAGGAATCCATATTCACCGCATAACAGTTTTTTTGCAAATGTAAATTCCCAGTTGCGATGATTCTGAAAGGCCGAAGTCAAAGTTTGATACCTTGTTTCTGCAAACCAAGTATCAATTCCAGCGCTGTTATATTTCTCCATTTTTGTAAGATGGAAAGTATTTGTGGCATAAACAACGGGTTGTCCATTACTCGACGTTATAGATTCTATCCTTTCTGTATTGCATTCCACAAGTGCTATTTCTCCAGAGGAATCCGCCAAAGTCAGTGTTTGGGCTGAGGCGATGGGCAACTGGTGCAGGCAGGAAACAGCTTCCATTACATTTTTGCACTTTTCCAGTAAATATCTAAGAAGTAATCCTGCATTAAACCCTGGCTTACACTGGATAGGGTAGACAGATGTTAGGCCAACAGCTAAACCATGTTCATTTATACCATCTTCCATCTCCACAAAAGCGGTTGTGTTCCCGGTAAAGGAGTATGTTCCGTCCGTAAGTTTGTAGATGACATTTAGATTCAGCTTCTCAATCTCTGTCAGAAAATCACTATTCCGTCCCAGAAGCACTTCCTGATCGTTAGCGAAGGCAAAGCAAGAGCAGTTACACACTGGCGGCATCGAATACATACTGAACAACACCGCCTGCAAGATACGAATATCACATTGCTGCCCATCTGCCAGCCCCTGAATTTCCTCTACAATTTCAGGATAATACTTCTCATAAAGCGGCAGACAAGTCAAGGCATAATCAATCCGATCCTGAGTGACCACAAACGGGATATTCTCCAAAATTATATTTTTGTGTTTTAACAGTAGGGAACCCCACCGATAACCAGCTTCATAGTGTGT
>JAHZHG010000181.1:842-6001 GCA_019420425.1 Clostridiales bacterium | reverse complement strand
GAGTCGATGCCTACCACATAGCCCGGATTCTGCAGGGCATAGGCGATAACCTCGGTGTTATCGTTCGCCCAGGCTACCCCGTTTCCGTTTTCCAGCGCGTTTTTGGCTTCGGCATAAGCGTCGTATTTCTGCAGCTTAATGTCCGGATATTCTTTAATCAGATAGGTTTCTGCCGTCGTGCCGGAAATCACAATCAGCTGGTTGTCGGTGTTCTCCAGCGTGGAGAGATCGGTGATTACCTTATCCTCCGGAGATACCACGCCCAGAGCCACCTTCATGTAGGGCAGGGCAAAGTCAACCTCCTCTGCCCGCTCTTCGGTAACGGTAAAGTTCGCCAGGATAACGTCTACCTTTCCGGTCTGCAGATATTCAATGCGGTTTGCCGCTTCGGTGGAAACAAAGTTCACCTCCACGCCCAGATCCTCTCCCAGGCGGTTTGCCAGATATATGTCGTAGCCCTGATACTCCCCGTTTTCATCCACATAGCCAAACGGGTTTTTATCGGAAAATACGCCGATATGGATGGTTCCGTCTTCCTTGATCTCATCCAGCGTGCGGTAAACGCCGTCTCCTGCCGCCAGTGCGCTAAGGCTTCCCAGTGTGCCGGCTGCTGCCAGCGCAGAAACGCCGACGGCCAAAAGCTTGTTAAATTTTTTCATGTTTTTCTCCCTTCCCGGCGCCGTCAGGCGCCAATTGCCATTCGCTCATTATTGGTTTTGTATCATTCCGCACAGCCTATTTTGCCGTGTCGAATGCAAAGATATTTAAAAACTGTCTGGCCCGTTCTGTTTTGGGCGCCGTGAAAAATTCCTCCGGCTTTCCTTCCTCCAGAATCGTTCCGTTTTCCAGGAAAATCACCCGGTCTGCCACCGCCCGGGCAAACTGCATTTCATGGGTGACGATAATCATCGTATTCCCCTGCTTTGCCAGCTCCAGCATGACGTCCAGCACCTCCCGGACCATTTCCGGGTCAAGGGCCGCCGTCACCTCGTCAAAGAGCATCACCTCGGGGTGCATACACAGCGCCCGCACGATGGCTGCGCGCTGCTTCTGCCCGCCGGAGATTTCCCTCGGGTAGGCATCCCGCTTATCCTTCAGCCCCACCCGCTCCAGCAGGGCCTCCGCCTCCGGTATCACCTCTTTTCGCTTCCTTCCCTGCACCTTGACCGGGGCAAGGATAATATTGTCAATCACCGACATATGCGGAAACAAATCGTAGCTCTGAAACACCATGCCGATTTTCTGCCGCAGCGCAGTGATGTTTTTCCCCTCTCTGCGTACCTGCTCATCGCCCAGGTAAACCGCTCCGGCCTGAATATCCTCCAGGCCGTTGATACATCGCAGAAGGGTACTTTTCCCGCAGCCGGACGGGCCGATCACTACGATCACCTCTCCTGTCTTTACCTCCAGGCTGATGTCGTTTAGTACAGGTGTATTTCCATAGGATTTTTTCAACTGTTCAATGCGCAGACATACTTCGTTACCCATTTCTACCTCCCGCAGTCTATTCTTTTCGTTCTGCCCTTATGCCCAGCGTTTTTCCAGGCTTCTGGCAAGACAGCTGATCGGCCAGCAGGCCAGGAAATACAGCAGCAGCACCACTCCGTATATTCCAAACGCTGCATTCGGCGAAGCCATCCGGTTCGCTTCAATGATCTGCTGCGCTACCTTTTGCACCTCCACCACACCGATCATCATGATCAGGCTGGTTGTCTTAATCATCCGGGTGATTAAATTAATGGATAGCGGCAGGAGCCTTCTCAGCGTCTGGGGAATGATGATATACGTATAAATCTGGGGCTTTCCCATGCCCAGAGCCATTCCGCTTTCGTACTGGTGTCTGGGTATGCTAATCAGCGCCCCGCGAACCAGATCGCCCATCTCCGCCGTCCCCCAGAAGGTGAACACGATTACTGCGGAAAGCTCTCCGGAAATGTTCCAGCCAAAGGCCCGGGTAGCTCCAAAATAAACCAGAAACAAAAGCACCATCTGCGGCATAATCCGCACAATCTCCAGATAGATTTTGGTAAACGCCTTAATCACCGGGTTTTTCATGGTCATCAGCGCTCCCATCAGGATTCCCAGGGGGATGGAAAGCGCCACCGCGATCAGGCTGATCTGCAGGGCCGTCCACAGCCCGCCCAGCAGGCGGATCATATTCTTCCCTCTAAACAGTACCTGAATGCCCAAATCCGGCATATCTGACCCTCCTTTCCAGAATACCTCCCAGGACGGATACCGGAAGAAGAATCAGCAGGTAGGCAATCACCAGCATAAACAGGCTTTCCGTCGTTTTGTAGTACAGGCCGATGAGATCCTTTGCGGTAAACATCAGATCCATCAGGCTGATGGCGCTGAATACGCTGGTTTCCTTCAGTAAAAAGATCACATTGGCCACCAGCGCCGGGACGCTGATAGAAATCGCCTGGGGCAGGATAACGTAACGCATGGCCTGCATGTGGCTCATCCCCAGGCTCAGCGCCGACTCCTGCTGGATATGATCCACCGCCTCCAGGCCGCTGCGGAAGGCCTCCGCCATATAGCTGCCGCCCAGGAAGGCCAGGCCCGCCACGCCGCAGGTTTCCGCGTCTATCCGGATACCGATTTTGGGAAGGCCAAAGTACATAAAAAACAGCTGGATCAGCAGCGGCGTGTTTCTGGAAATCTCGATATAGCAGCCGGCGATCTGCCGTAAGATGGGAACCTGGCGGTACTGCACCAGCGTACAGGCAAGCCCCAGAAGCACCGCCCCCGCAATGCCAAGGAAGCCAATCCGCAGGGTCAGACCTGCTGCCTCCACATACAGCGGCGCATACGTTTGGATAAACTCTGCATCCATATCTGAACATCCTTTCTGAAAAAAATTGACATAAAGAATGTGTCTCCGGCACATTCCCGCGCCGGAGCGCGGTCGCGATAGCGGCCATTTTCGTTTCCCATAATACAAAAAATGGGAAGCGCCGGCTTCCCTTGATGATCGTCATGGGTATCCGGCAGCTATTTTATGTATGTATAGCCGCTTTCTTACCCGTCCATTCTAATCGTCAATACTGCATGGGAAGCACGCAAAATTCAGAAGAGGGCACATCGTACACATCTTCCGCATCCATTCCTTACATCCTATGCAGATCGTTCTCGTTGCTTTCCAATCAGCTCTGAACATTTCGGCTTCCTCCTTTTTTCATATTTTCCTACTTGTTATATAGGTAATATACATCTAAATGATTCGTTTGTCAAGTGGGAAATGAAACTTTGCAGGGATTGGATTTCCGAACGCCGCTAGAGCAAGTGAGGAAGTTTCCTGGCTTTTCAGTAGGATAATTCAGCCACTACATTTTGCCAAGTAGCCGGACAGTAGTGGCAAATATTTTAACGCATGAGAAGAACAGCAGCCACCAATACCAAAAGCCCCATACCGCACTACCGGTACAGGGCTATCTCACCACTATTTTATTACATCCAAAATCGCCCTCTGCGCCTCTCTCCACTTCCCTGTGCAATGCACGGTAAAGCCATGATTACTATCCGCAAACCGCTGCATCGTCACCTTTACGCCCTGAGCGATCAGGCGCATCCCCAGCTCTTCTGCTTCAAACCTGAGCGGATCGTTCCCTGCAGTCAGGATCAGCGTATCGGGCAGACCCTTCAGCATTTCATCCGGCGCAAAGGAGGCGGATACATAGGGGGAATGCAAAACCTCCGGATTTCCGTCCGTGTACAGCAGGGAAAATGCCTGCATTCGCTCAGCGGACAACACACTCTGTTCAATCCCCCGCTTTTTTCCGGGATCAGTTACCATATCGAAGGCTCCGAAATCCAAAACCTGTGTCTGCACCCGGAAGTCCCCGGTCTGCTGCGCCCGCATATTGACGGATAAGGTCAGGCTTGCCCCTGCGCTGTGGCCGCCCATGAAGAACAGGGACGGCTTGCTGTCCCATTCCTGCAGGCGGTCATACGCCCACCTTGCCACGTCATAGCACTCGTTAAAGGCAGCAGGATACGGGTACTCCGGAGCCAGCCGGTAGTCAATATCCGCCACGATTCCCTTTTTTTCATCCGCAATCCGCGCGCTCAGGTAGGTATTGCACGGCATATGCGGACGTACAAAGCCTCCGCCATGGATGTTGATGAACACCGGACACGGGCTTTTTCTGGTCTTTGCCCGATGAATGTATACCTTTGTTTTTCCTTCTCTGGTATAGATTTCGCAGGTTTCTCTATCCACCCGGTTCATATGCTCCAGATACTCCGGCTCAAAGGTGGGTTCGATAAAGTTGCTGCTGCGCACCTTTTCGGCCAGCTCTCGCTTTTCCTGTTCTGTCAATGCACTTTTCCTCCGTTACTCCTGAAAAAAATAGCTCTGGGTCAGATTATTCAGCGTCTGGACGATCAGCCGTTGGGCCTCTCTCCATTTCCCCGCGCAGTTCACCGTAAAGCCGTGGGGGCTGTCCGGGAACCGCTCCATGGTCACCTTTACCCCTGCGCTGACCAGCCTGGCTCCGTACGCCTCCGCCTCAAAGCGGAAGCAGTCGTCCCCTCCGGTGATAATCAGCGCCTCCGGCAGGCCCGTCAGCCATTCATCGGGCGCAAAGCACTGGGATACGTATGGATTTCTGGTGATTTCCGGCCGGTTCTCCGTGTAAAGGAGGTTAAATGTCCGCATCCGTTCCAGCGGAACCAGGTTTCCCTGGATTCCCGGTTTGTCCGCCGGGTCTGTATCCATATCGAACGCCCCAAAATCCATCACCTGAATGCACGGCCTGAACTCTCCTGTCTGGTTGGCCTTCAGGGCAATGGAGGCAGTCAGGTTTGCTCCCGCGCTGTGGCCGCCGAGACTGATCAGCCCTTTTTCCGAACCCAGCTCCCCGGCATGGGCAAATACCCATTTTACCACGTCATAGCACTCGTCAAAGGCGACCGGAAACATATACTCCGGGGCCAGCTTGTAGTCAATATCCACCACAATACCTGCCGTCCGCACGGCCAGCATAGAGCAGAAGTTTACATTTGTTTCTATCAGCGGCCGCACAAACCCGCCGCCATGGATGTTGATAAAAACCGGGGCAATCGCCCTTCTGGCCTTTGCCCGGTGTATGTACACCCGGGTTTCCCCCTGGCTTGTGGGAATCATCCGCTCCTCCACCGTCTCCTGCAGACGG
>JAHZHG010000181.1:0-825 GCA_019420425.1 Clostridiales bacterium | reverse complement strand
TTTTTTCCTCCTGGGTAATCATCTTGCCACCTTCCTTCTCTATAAACGATAATTGCTTACTCTTTTTCCGCCCGCTTTTTACGCGCCTCACGAATGGCAGGCACCGCTACGCTCGCTACGGCAACAATCAGGAAAATACAGGATACCGGCCTGGTGAAGAATGCCAGGATTCCCTGATCGGAGTAGCTGATTCCCTTCCGGAAATAGGACTCCAGCTGGGGGCCAAGGATATAGGCCAGCAAAAGCGGGCTTACGGGAATCTCAAAATAATCCAGCATGATGCCAAACAGCGCCAGCGCCAGCATCATTCCGATATTAAACATGGTATTCGTGCTTAAGAAAGCGCCGATAAAGCACATAACGATGATTACCGCATACAGGAAATGGCACGGCAGGGAAAGCAGGAGCGGGAACAGGCGGGTTCCGAGCATCTGCTCCAGCAAAACGAACACCGCTGCCAGAAATACACAGGCAAAAATCAGATACGCCAGATCCGGGTTATTCTGCATAAACAGCGGGCCTGCCTGCAGCCCATGGATGGTCAGGCCGCTCAGCAAAAGCGCAGTGACCGTATCTCCGGGAATCCCCAGCGCAACCATCGGGATAATGGCTCCGCCTATGGAAGCGTTATTGGAGGTCTCCGAAGCCCAGATACCGCCCGGATGTCCCTTTCCGAACTCCTCTCCGTCTTTGGAGGACGCCTTTGCCCGCGCATAGGCCACCAGATTGCTCAGCCCGGAGCCCATGCCCGGAAGAAAGCCGATCCACAGGCCGATCAGAAACGACTGGATCACCGACCCCAGGTTTTCCGCCAGATCCTTAAAC
>JAHZHG010000180.1:5753-6002 GCA_019420425.1 Clostridiales bacterium | reverse complement strand
CTGGGCAATTCCGTCGCAGATATCGGTGGCAAAGTACCGGGATGCCTTTCCCCCCTCATCCCACACGCCTTTTACGGCTTTTTCCACAAACTTAATCAAGTGTGCGCTGCCGGGGTGGCTGTCTCCGTAGGTGCTCTCCACCATAATCTGCGGCTTGTCCAAATCCTCTACAGTCCACCCCATACCCATTTTCAGCGGGTCCCATTCCGGAGCCAGGGCGCGTACCTTTTGGCTGTTCAGCTCCATTTC
>JAHZHG010000180.1:5422-5743 GCA_019420425.1 Clostridiales bacterium | reverse complement strand
CGTCTCCTCTGTCATCCGACAGATACAAGCATTATTCGTGTCTAACTTATATGACATCCTACATCTTTTGTTTAGATCATACCATTTCCTTTTGTATCCGTCAATACATATGATGATTTTTCTCCCGGATAATTTCCAGAATGCGTTTCCGGTTGTAGGTCAGGTGCATCATCATCGCGTATTTCGCGCCTATGCCGTCTCCCCGGACAATCGCCTCCGTGACATCCCGGTGGGTCTCCACTGTCTCTTCGCGCAGCTCCAGGTTTGTCATGTTAGCAAACATGTCCACCGAGGTATTGATAATCGGGATCAGATTTTCGA
>JAHZHG010000180.1:0-5412 GCA_019420425.1 Clostridiales bacterium | reverse complement strand
GGTTCTTGCTGCATCTGGCCACGCAGGTATGGAAGCGGATATCCGCCTCGGTGTGATCGATGCCTTTCGCGATGTCCTCCTCCACCTGACGGCATGCGGCCCGGAGCTGTTCGATGTCCTCTGCCTCCGCATTCTCCGCCGCATGGCAGGCAATTTCCGGTTCCAGCATCAGGCGCACCTCCAGCAGATCTATGGCCAGCTTGTCCCGGTCTGCCATCTGGCTGATCCCCAGGGGATCGGACTCTATGGCCCGGGTGTTGCAAATGAAGGTTCCCGCTCCGCGCCGTACCTCCAGGACATGCTTGGAGACCAGGGACTTGATGGCTTCGCGGATCGTCCCCCGGCCCACGCCGAACTGCCTGGCCAGCTCATACTCATTGGGCAGGCGGTCGCCCACGTCCATTCCTTTCTCCTGAATATACGTAAAAATGTTCTCCTCCACCTGTTCGGTCAGAGGACGGTTTTGAAACTGCTCCATCTGAAATGGCTCCTTTCTAGTCCCGGCCCAGCGCATGCAGAATCTCCTGTCTGGTCTCCAGCAGCCACTGGGAAAGCTCCTGCACCCGCGCCTCATCCATCCGCGCGACCGGCGCAGAAATACTGAAGGCATATTTGATCTTGCCTCCGGCATCAGGCAGCGCGGCGGCCACACAGCGCACCCCCAGCTCGTTCTCTTCATTATCCATGGCAAAGCCCTGACGGCGGATCGTCCCGATTGTCTCCATAAACTGGTCAAAGTCTGTGATCGTATGCTCGGTGAGGGCGCAGATTTCGCTCTCCTCCCAGATCCGTGCAATCTCCTTATCGCTCATGGCCGCCATCAGCGCCTTGCCCACGCCGGATCGGTACAGCGGAATCCGGTTCCCGATCCGGGAAACCATGCGCACGGAGTTTTGCTGGGATTCTACCTTATCGATATATACGGCCTCCAGGCCGTCCAGCTGTACCATATGCACCGTTTCATTACTCCGCGCAGAGAGGCGGCGCAGATACGGGCGCACCACATCCAGGATATCCACCCGGTCCAGAATCTGGCTGGACAGGCTCAGCAGCTTGTACGTCAGGCTATACTTGCCCGTATCCTCGTCCTGTCTGGCATATCCCATACAGATCAGAGAGGTGAGCAGCCGGTGTACCGTGCTCTTATGCAGCTCCAGACGCTCGCTCAGCTCCATCAGGCTGATCGGCCCTGTGGCTGCCAGGGTTTCCATTGTACGAAACAGGCGGTCGGCTACCTGGATCGGATTTTTCTCTTCCATAGCTGTTTTCATTTCCTTCCTTTACTTTTCCGGTTCACGATGATCTCTTTACTTTGCAGAAAGTAAAAGGGAAAGCGCTCCCCGCAGCACGCGGCCAGCTGTATGCCGATCTCCAGCATCCGGCCGGTCAGGCGGTGATACATCACCCGGCTCTCCCAGGGAACGCCCCGTATATACTCCCGCTCTCTGGAGGTAAGGCAGTCCAGGCCCTCCCGGCCCTCTGCTGTGCCAAAGGGGCAGGCCAGATATGCCTGCTCTGCCCCGTCCCTGTCCAGCCGCTCCCACAAAAGGGCGCTTATCCTTGCGCTGTCCGCATCCGTCAGCGCGATGCGCCGCAGACTCTCTTGGGGGACCGGCAGCTCTGCCCGCAGAATCCCCGTCTCTGTCATATATCGGTACACCGTTTTTTCCACCCTGGCCCGCGGTGTGGGAAAATCCAGGCGCTCCATAATCTGATCTGTGGAAAATCCGCTGTCCACCAAATGGCGGATGGCCCCGCCGCTGGCTGCGTCATGCACAAAATCTGCCAGAGCCTCCTCAAAGTATCTCGGTTTCTTTGCTTCCTGCTTTTCGTTCATTCCTGATCACCTGTGTATAGTTTAGATGAAGGTTCCCCAGAAAGCAATAAAATTTTTCAAAACCCTATTGACATTTTTCCTCTATCGTTTATAATTTAGATATACCGCATTATGAAATTTAGTTTCATAATATGAAATCAGCTAGAAGAACAACTGAACACACCGGCAATGCGGTGATGTGTTCCCCACCCCAGATTCCAGCCGCAGGAAAGCGGCGTTGGAGGTAAGCGATGAACGAAGTATTACAGCGTATTCAGAAAATTGGTATTGTTCCCGTAGTTGTCCTGAATGATGCAAAGGACGCCGAGCCCCTGGCTAAGGCACTGTGTGAAGGCGGGCTTCCCTGTGCAGAGGTCACCTTCCGCACGGATGCAGCCGAAGAGTCCATCCGCATCATGTCAGAGAAGTTTCCCGGTATGCTCGTCGGAGCCGGCACGGTGCTGACCACCGAGCAGGTAGACCGCGCGGTTGCCGCCGGAGCCTCCTTTATCGTCAGCCCTGGGCTGAACCCCACGGTAGTCGGCTACTGCGTGGAAAAAGGTATTCCCATCACCCCCGGCACCTCCAACCCCAGCGATATCGAAATGGCCCTCTCCTTCGGGCTGGATGTGGTGAAATTCTTCCCGGCAGAGGCCAGCGGCGGCCTGAACATGATCAAGGCCATGGCTGCCCCCTACACCACCATGAAGTTCATGCCCACCGGCGGGATCAATGCGGCCAACTTAAATTCCTACCTGGCCTTTGATAAGATCATCGCCTGCGGCGGCAGCTGGATGGTAAAGGGCGACCTGATCAAGGCCGGCGAATTTGACAAGATCCGTGAGCTGACGGAAGAGGCTGTCCGCAACATGCTGGGCTTTGAGCTGAAGCATGTGGGCATCAACTGTGAGAATGAAACCGAGGCGGAAAGCGTAGCCGACGCATTTGCCGCAATGTTTGGCTTTGCCAAGAAGGTGGGCAACAGCTCCGTATTCGCCGGAACCGCCATCGAGGCCATGAAGTCCCCGTATCTGGGAGCCAAGGGCCATATCGCCATCGGCACCAACTCCGTACTCCGTGCGAAAAATTATCTGGAGATCAAGGGCTTCCGCTTTAAGGAAGACACCGCAAAGTTCAAGGGCGACAGGATGATCGCCATTTACACGGAGGCAGAGATCGGCGGATTCGCCCTGCATCTGGTGCAGAAATAAACGATTTACATCGAATATCCAAAATTTAAAGATAAATAAGAGAGGAAAATCACTATGGCAAAGAAAGTAATTACCTTTGGAGAACTGATGCTTCGTCTGGCCCCGGAGGGCTACTACCGTTTTGTACAGGCCGAAACCTTCGGCGCAACCTACGGCGGCGGAGAAGCTAACGTAGCCGTATCCCTGGCCAACTATGGCTTTGACGCAAAGTTCGTCACCAAGCTGCCGAAGCATGAAATCGGCCAGGCTGCCGTAAATTCTCTGCGCAGATACGGGGTAGATACTTCCCTGATCACCCGCGGCGGCGACCGCGTGGGTATCTACTTCCTGGAGAAGGGCGCATCCCAGCGTCCGTCCAAGGTCATCTATGACCGCGCAAACTCCGCGATCGCAACCGCTGTTCCGGAGGATTTTGACTGGAAGGCTATCTTTGACGGTGCAGACTGGTTCCACTTTACCGGAATCACCCCGGCGCTGAATGATACCGTAGCAGCCATCTGCCTGGAGGCATGTAAGGCTGCAAAAGAAGCCGGCGTAACCGTTTCCTGCGACCTGAACTACCGCAACAAGCTGTGGAGCAAGGAAAAGGCCGGAAAGGTTATGGCTGAGCTGTGCCAGTACGTGGACGTATGCATCGCCAACGAGGAGGATGCAGCAGACGTATTTGGCATCAAGGCCGCAAATACCGACGTTACCGCTGGCACGGTAAATCACGAAGGTTACAAAGATGTGGCCAAACAGCTGGCAGACCGTTTTGGATTCTCCAAGGTTGCCATCACCTTGAGAGAGTCCCTGTCCGCCAACGACAACAACTGGTCCGCAATGCTCTATGACGGAAATGACTATTATTTCAGCAAGAAATATAAGATGCATATCGTTGACCGTGTAGGCGGTGGCGACAGCTTTGGCGGCGGACTGATCTGCGCCTCCTTAAACGGCTATGATCCGCAGGCAACCATTGAGTTTGCCGTAGCTGCTTCCTGCCTGAAGCACTCCATCGAGGGAGACTACAACATGGTTTCCATGGATGAGGTGCTGAAGCTGGCCGGCGGAGACGGATCAGGACGTGTACAGCGGTAAATCTACGCTATCTCCTTAAGATAAGATAAAGATAAAAGGCAGAGCCTCCGGGATGAATTGTCCCGGGGGCTCTGGCCGTTTGCATCGCTATTTCTGAAAGTCCTGTAAATACACCTCCACCGATCGGGTCATCTCCCGTGAAAAATCAGAGTTGTATTTTCTTTTGCAGAATGCCCGGCTCCACTCTTCCAGTGATTTTTCCCGGCATTCTTTGGCAAACATGGCGCGCAGCTCTTCTTCCGCGCGGCGGTGATAGCCGTTTTCCTGCACGATATCCTTCAGGGCAAACCGCCTGGGCTTGGGCCGCTGCTTCTGCTGCTCTGTGGGATAGCCGAACACCACCATTGCCGCCGGCATCACGTATTCCGGCAGCTGGAGTAAGCTGCGGTGCTCCTCGCACTGCTCCAGGATATCCCCGATATAGCAGGAGCCTATCCCAAAGCTTTCTGCCGCTGTGACCGCGTTCTGGGCGGCGATCACTGTATCGGAGACGGCCAGCATCAGGTCGCCCGCCCCTGGCTTTCGCGGCTGGCAGCCGGTCATCGTAAAGAGATCGTACCATTTACACAGGTCGGCGCAGAATACCAATACCAGCTTCGCCTTTGCAATGAACGGCTGGTTGTCGCAGGTCACGGCCAGCCGTTCCTTCAGCTGCTGATCGGTAATATCCAGTATGGTGTACAGCTGCTGGTTCCCTGCGGTCGGCGCCTCCATGGCCGCCTGCAGGATTTTTTCTTTTATTTCCGGGGAAATCTCCCGGTCTGTATACGCCCGTACGGACTTGCGCTCCGCCAATGCGCGCAGCACCTCGTTTTCCTTCTGTTCCTTCATTCCTCAGTATCCTCCCTTAATTTTGTTTTCCCGCTCTACCGTTCCTTCTTTCCCAGATTGATTTTCCACGCGCCGTCCCGGAAGGCGGCCAGGCCGTCGTCATATTTTACAGATTGGGTATCGGACACCCATTTTTCGACCTCAAACTCAATCTCATCGTTTTTCATCCGGTCGTCTTCGATCGTGATCAGCATTCCGTTGCCGTCTGCGAACCGATCCTCCCGTTCGTTGATCACTCCCGTGTTTTCCAGCTCATCCTCGGTAGCTAAACGCACCTCGGTCAGGGAAATCCGGCTCATGAGATATTGTATCACATACCGCTGGTTCAGCTTCAGGTTTTTCGTCTCGCTCAGATCCAGCGCGACCAGCTCTACTCCCTGGTTCAGCTCCGGGCTGTCCTCCCAGACGGCATTCAGCAGCCCCAGATAAAACGCATACGGATCCGTCCGTCCCGATACAACGGTCAGCGATTTT
>JAHZHG010000018.1:16509-18355 GCA_019420425.1 Clostridiales bacterium | reverse complement strand
TCTGCTCCATTCCTCCCGGGAGATTTCCGCTGACATATACCGGTGGCGTAATTCCTTTTTTCCACAAAATCTCATCCGCCTGAACAACGATGCTCTGGGCAATCAGGCAGCCGGTAATTGTGGAAATCGGGCCTGCCTTAATGCCGCCGTCTCCAATTTTTACCGCTGCGTCTCCATGGCATACCCCATTATCCAGAACAAGATCCGCGATGTCGTGAAGCTTCTTTCCACTTTTATGTCTGGAGGTATCGTTCGCATAGGCCTGTGACACAATGGCTATGACGGGAATTTCCTCTTTTCTGGCACACAGGGCCATCTCAACCGGTACCGGATTGATTCCTGATGTAGAGGCAATGAGCAGCACATCTTTTTTTGATAAGCCGTACCGTTCAAAGACCGGCTCCGCCAGTCCAGATATGCGTTCATAATGACTGCTTTTTACTGCACCTCCGTGAAGCATCAGGTCGCTGTCCAGCATGGCGCATACCGGAGCCATGCCCCCGGCACGATAAAAAAGATCCTCTCCGATCATATGGGAATGGCCGCATCCAAATACGTACAGCATGCCATCCCGGGCAAGGCTTTCGGCAACAATCTCCGCGGCCTTTTCTATTTTTTTGCTCTGGGTGTGCATGACTGTGCCCAGTACGTGCTCAACCTTTCTGAAATACTCCTGATATATCATGTTTCACCTTCCTTTTGATGATTCTTTGGAAAAGTGTACGATACATATTTTACCGGATAGATGCCATATAGTCGTCAATTGACGCCTGCCATGTCTGCAGCGCTTCTTCCGGGGCAGTTGCACCGTAAATCAGATCCTTCAGTATGGTTACAAGACTTGTTGAAAATGTGCCAAAATTTACATTGTCATAAAACTTGTTTGTTGTATTGCAGTATCCTTCCGGCAAAGAATTCAGCACCTGAATGCAGGCCTCTGCCTTTTCCCCCATTGCATCATGGAGCAGTTCCATGCCATACTTGCAGTTTGGAATGCCGCCGGTATCCAGGGTCCACTGTACGGCAACCTCGTCCGTACACATAAACTTAATAAATTCCCACGCCCAGTCCTTGTGCTCACTGGTATTGCAGATTGCCATATTATAACTTCCGAAATATGTGGACTGTGCGCCCGCTGCATCTCCTGCCTCGATAACCGGAAGCGGAATGAATGCAAAACGCTCTTCAATACCTGCTGCTTTTGCCTTCGTATACTGGTCATAAGCCCGTGTAAGCCAGCGGATTGCCGCATTATTGTCTGCGGTAAGATCCTCCACTACGTTAACCCCTTCCCTTACGTTCGGAGCACTGCACTCGGCCAGCCGCTGAATCTTTGTGAAAATGTCCTGCATTTTCTCTCCCGTTACATCGATCGCTGATTCTGCTGCTGTTGCACCGTAAGTAATCGGCGCTGCATCATACGCCATTGCCAACTGATAATAATTCTGGAAAATATTTGCTGTATGGGTATAGCACAGCTGCACACCATAGGTTTGCTCTCCTGTTACCGGATCTGTTCCGGTCAGTTTCTCCGCAATCTCAATCAAATCATCCCAAGTCCAAGATGCATCCGGAATTTCCACCCCGTAATGCTCAAAAATATCCTTGTCCAGGTACGCAATGGATGGTTCGATTACGTACTGAACGCCTGCAACCATCGTCTCATCCAGCTTTTTAAATCTCTTGTTCTCTGTGGCAAAAATCTGCTCCGCAAATTCCGGATCTGCTTCCAGATAGCCATCCAGCGGCTCACACAGCTCTGTCAGCGTTGCCCCATGCAGGATAATGTCCACGCCTCCGGACAAAACCGCCGTCTGGATTGAGGTCATCCAGTTGTCCCACGGAC
>JAHZHG010000018.1:14071-16499 GCA_019420425.1 Clostridiales bacterium | reverse complement strand
TTCTCAGCACCTGTGACCAGATCCATTACTCCATCTGCGCCTACATCAACAAAATTGGCTGTTCCATACAGGTGAAGTGTAATTTCCTCCTCTTCTGCCGATACGACAATTCCCGAGCATGCACTGACTAACATTGCCATACTCATCCCCAGTGCCACGTGTCTTTTCTTCATAAAAAGCCCTCCTTTTAATTATATTATATTGTTACATATTTTCATATGTAAGGTTCACCGTTACTGTTTAATTCCGGATACTGCAATGCTTGCCACAATATGCTTCTGCAAAAGCAGATAGATGATGGTAAGGGGTACTGCACTCAAAACGGCAACTGCCATTCGCGGTCCATAATAGATGCTGTTCTGCTGCGCATTAAACAGCGCCACTCCTACAGAAATCATCTGTTTGGATGAATCGCTAATGACCACCAACGGCCAAAGGTACGCGTTCCAGTTTGCAATTACCTGAAGAATCGCCAGAGTAGCCATAATCGGTTTTGACAGAGGAAGAATGATGCTGAAAAATACTCTCCATTCACTTCCGCCGTCAATATAGACGGATTCTGCCAGTGAATCCGGTATCGTGCTGATATAGGATCTGGCGAAAAAGGTTCCGTATACATAGGCAAACTGCCCCAGGATCAATGGCCACCAGGTATTTAAAAGCCCCCAGTCCCGATACTGCAAAAACAACGGAACCAACCGTGATTCAAAGGGCACCATCATAACCGCCAGCATGAAAATATACCAGAACTTCTTTCCGACAAATTTTAACTTTGCAAACGCAAATCCACACATCATGGAAAACAATACTGCCAGAGACGTATTGATCAATACAACAATCACCGTGTTTATATAGTACTGTGCAAGATTGATCATCTTCGAAGCGGCCTGATAATTAAACAGGGTCGGTTCATGTGGCAGCAAAGAAAAGGCCGGAAGTGCAGTTGTTGCTGTACGGTCAAAGGACAGTGCAACAGCCCACAATAGCGGAATAATGATGATGGCAAAGATAATAAACAGCACTACAACGGTGAGCAATCTCCTTATTTTCGTTTTCTTCATGCTTTACACCTCATCGTTTAAAAATCCGGTCAGCTTTACATTGACCATCGTAAGCAGGAAAACCAATACAAACAGCACCATGGATCCCGCCGAAGATACCCCATAATTCGGTGTTTCAAAGCTGAACTGGAAAATATACATCAGAATCGTCTGCAGACTTCCTCCTGCCCCGCCCGAGGTGCTGCTGCCGCCGATAATATAGATATCGGTAAATCTCGCCAGACCATTAATCATGCCGGTAATCAACAGCAGAGAGAAACAGGATTTCATATTCGGAATTGTGATATAAAACAGCTTCTTCAGCGTCCCCGCTCCGTCCACGGACGCTGCATCATATAGCTCCATTGGAATTGCCTGCATGCTGGAGAGATTCATCAGCATAGAGTAACCCATGTTCATCCAACACCACAGAATCGTCGCTCCGATTTTGGCGTATCTGGAATCTGCAAGCCAACCAATAGTAATCTCACGTCCCGTCAGAAAGCTTAGAAAACTGTTCAGCAAACCGCCGTTTCCCATGAGAACCACCTGAAAAATCAGAATTACACTGACACCGGTAATAATATTGGGAAGGTAGAAGCCGACCCGGAAGAATCCCTGAAGCTTTCCTTTGCCAATGCTGTTGATCATCACGGCAAGGAGGAATCCAATTGGAATGGTAAGCAATCCAAATAAAGACAAAATAATTGTATTATAAATCGATTTCCAGAAAGCGGACTGGGAAAACAGCATTTTATAGTTGCCCAGGCCGATAAACTCCTCTCCAAATCCAAGCATTCCAACCTTGTACATGCTGTACTTAATGGTTGTCAGCATAGGCCGGTAAACCAATATCAGCAGGGTCAGCAGGCTGACAATAATAAATGAGTACGCAATCAGCTGTTTTTTTATCATTTTTTTTGTTATTTTTTTCCGTCTCATATTCCCTCCGAAAGAACTTCTTACACACTCAGGTCATGGGATTTGCCTGCAGGAATATCTGGCTGTCTGTCCATCCAGCCTCTTTATATTCACCTTCCACAAAATATATTTTTCGCAGCAGCGCTGCCGTTTCTGTCCTGATTTCGTTAATTTCTTTTCCGGACCATGGTGAATGGTACGCGCCGCACAGCATCGCGTCAATTACAATATGTGGCATGTGCTGTGCCAGCGTATGCCATGTAGACACCATAATTCCCATCAGATCATAATCACAGATGGTCTTCACATGCGCTTCGCCGTTTTCTGTGAGAAACCAGGGAACGCCCAGCACATTAAAGCCATGTGCCTTCAGATATACACTCGTCCTGACCGGTACTTCCCGCACATCATAATGCCAGTCTGCGATAATGGTTTCCGGAGCAATGGCTGCCAGAAGCTTTCGGGCA
>JAHZHG010000018.1:0-14061 GCA_019420425.1 Clostridiales bacterium | reverse complement strand
CGGGCATGCTCCGGCGTATCACAGCCGCAGAAATACGGTTTTTCTACCTGACAGGCCTCCGGATTCAGTAGCATATCCCCCCAGATGATCGGCCGCTTTCCTTCCCCCACGACCTTCCTGGTCAAATCGCTGAGGTATACCCGCATCATGCGCTGGTTTTCTTCCCCCTTCTCATATGAATATACCTCGTCACACCCCAGATGAATATATTCCGCTTTGTCAAAGATTTCGTACAGTTCCTGGCGAGCCGCTTTCAGCAGGTCCTGCACCCGCGCACAGTCAATCCTCCAGGACCATCCATCCGGTGCAAACAGCACCGCCAGCCGGGGATTCTGATCTAGCACCACATGCTTGCCTCCGGATACCCTGCACCCGGAAGCATGTCCGAGATGATTCATCATCGGTATGGCCTGCATTCCCATTGCTTCAATCTCTTTCACCAGGGATTTAGCAAATGCCTTTGAATAGGCGTTCGGCCACGCCAATTCCTTCAGGCAGTCAAACTGAAGGCTCCCCCAGAATTCCAATACCACATGGGTATACTGCATAATTCCCGCCAGACGGATGCATTTTTTCAGAAATGCAGGTGTAGTTTCTGGAAATATACAGAAGTGAATCATTCGATTTTCGATCAAATATGCGCTTTCCAGCAGACAGGTCTCTATCCGAAACTGTTCCCGACCTTCCGTCAGATCAACGACTTCGATCCGCAGCATTAGAACCATAACGGCACGTGCAAGGCTTTTGCTATCTTTTGCTGTTACGGCAATGCCTGTCCTCGCTACACAGATTACATACTCCTTTCCTTCTGTAAGCTCTGGGTATTGGATTTCTCCTGTCCGGAAATGGAATTCCTCTCCTGCTGTCAAATCAAGCGTTCCGCATTGGAAACAGAATCCATTCCAGAGTTCTTTTATCACGGCTTGATCCAGCCCTTTGTCTGCTCGAACGGCGAGTCTGCTGCCAAAACAAAAATATGATTTTTTCATCACTTCCCCCTTTCATGCTGCTTACAGCATTACTGGCTTACCTGTTTCAATACTTTCGTAGCATGCATTCATGGCCTTAATGGTATTCTGATGCCAGCGGAGATTAATCTTCGGTGTCCGGTGATTGCGGATACAGTCTGCAAATTCATCAATCAAACCAATCCATTCATCAAAATACGTATAGCGGACGGTATAGCGTGACTCTGGCGTACCATTATGATACACATTCGGTCCAAAGCAGTCGGTCATCACTGTACCGTTTTCCCCGTTCAGTACAATATTTACCTCCATACGCTTGGGAAACACTTCCCAGCCCGGCCCCGGAACCTTCAAACGGTTCTCCATTCTTGACCAAGACGGATCCAGCAGGAAGGGCATTCCATTCTTCATTTTTCCTACAACCGCCAGCATATCCTCTTCCTGAATATCCGGGCGGATGTTCGGCGCAGCCTGTGCAAAAATCATTGCAAACTCACTGCCTGAAATCTCACGAATCATATCAAAAATATGTGGATGGTCGCACAGTGCACCCCCACGGCAGCGGACATCTCCTTCTTTGATGGGAATACGCTTCCCATAACTTAATTCCGGTATCCCCTGCCACGGGAATGCCCACACCGGGGAAAGCGTAATATTGGTTGCCTGGAAGGATTTCACTTCTCCCACCGCACCTGATTTATGTATTGCCTTCATTCTCTGAACCACCGGGTTATAATGAAGCTCCAGCTCAATCTGGCATACCACACCGGCTTTCTCAGTAATGCGTATCATTTCCTCATATTCATCCATGTCGAAGCTTGGAATCTTCATTGACAGCATGTGAATACCGCGGCCAGCACACAGCTTCATTTGCCTCAGATGCTCGGAATTCTCACTTGCCAGCACCACCGCTTCAATTTCTGGATGTGCATCCAGCATTTCCTCGTCGCTGTCGTAGCACGGAATCCCCTGAACAGAATCCATAAAAATTGCTTTTACTTCTTTATTTGCTGTCGATACAGCCACCCAGTCCAGATTCGGATTATCGTTTAGGGTCTGATAATATTTTCTTGTATGTCCATGTGTCATAGACATCATCGCAATCTTGATCGGCTTCATGATCTTCCCTCCTTACACCAGAACATTTTCTACGCACTGCAGGGACCGCTTTGTGCAGTCTATCAGTTTTTCCAGCGCTGCTGCCTGCCCCGAGAGGTCTTCCGCTGATTTTACAATGGCAAATGCAGACCGAACCACAGCACACGCTTCAATGGAAAGCCCGAACAGCTCTGCATCCACATCAGTATACACCGCTTCCTTCTCTCCATACACATAAATGGAATTCTGCGGAATCAGAGTATCTGCCGCACGGTCACACGCCACACCGCTCTTTGCAATGATTTCATGCTTGTCGATGACTGGCGCATTTTCGCCCAGCGTTGCGGAAAGTTCAAAGGTACATAGGCATCCCTCTCTGCACTTTGCAATGATATTCAATGCATATGCCGGATCACCTACTGCAAAAATCTCTGTAATTTCTGTGCCAAGTATGTACTGCGCCAAATCCAGTTCACGATACAGCTCTTTATACAGATCACTTCCTTTTTTTACTATACGCAGGGTACGCATCACACTAATTCCATGAATAGCCCCTTCTCTAATCAGATTTCTTAGCTCAATAAACCGGCGTTCCCCTCGCCACGGAAGTAACGGATACGCTTTTCCGTTTACTATTACAGCGGTTGTTCCGTTTAACACAGCTTCCTTTCCGACCGAATATTTTTTCAGTAAAAACTCAAGCTCCTTCTGCATGCCTGCACCTCCTTATTCCATTCCCATAACCCGTCTGTAGTTTTTCCCAATATTGTCCCAGAGTTCAATGGGATCTTTGGCTGCCACACTTGTGCCGTAACCGCCCCGGTAGGTCCAGGTAGCCAGCCGGTCTACGCCAAGGGATACATACAAATCCACTACCCGGTCAATCTGTGCGAAGTCCTCGGGACGTTTGTTGTAGCCCATAAGCCAGCGTTCTGACTGCTTGCCATATTTCTTCGCCATGGCTACAGTTCGCTCTGTAATCTCACGAAAAAAGCTTTCCGGGAGCGTCCAGCTAATGATGGTTGTGGAAAACACATCAAAATATGGGCAGGCTGCCACCATTTCCCAGTTATCATATCCCCGTTGCTCAGTAACATAATAGGAATTCAGCGTTGCGTGGACACAACAGGTAATCTCCAGCTTCGGATTGATCTCTTTTAATACTCTAGAGGTATCGGACAGAGTAAACAGCGCCTCTCTCCAGCGGAACTGCTTTACATCATCGTTCATAAACTTCGGCATTTCATAACCGTAATAATCGTTAAACTTCTTCATACATTCCGGACAGCGGCAGGCCCAGTCATCACCGGCTCCTCCGGTAATAGACGCGTAGGACTTGGGATAAGCATAATGTGGTTCATCCCAGAAGAATCCATCCACTTCTGTTTCTCTCGCCAGCTTTACACAGAGACCTTTAAAATAATCCCGGAAAGAGTTCGTGACAAAGCAGGCGGCATTGAGCATTTCTCCCGTGTAGGCGGATACCTGCCGATGATGAATATTGTTCTGTAGAAACAGACTGACCTGCTCTCCGCCAAAATATTTGCCGATCCCCCATGTGTCTGCCAAAACCCTAAGCCCCTGTTTATGGGCTGCTTTTACGATTTCATTGATGTTCGGGAACCAGAAATCCATATCAAACTCCGTAATCGCCAGAATGACCGTATCGCATCCGTGTTCCTTCATTTCCTTAAAATCCGAAGCTGCATGTTCCACATAATTCAGTCCATAATAGCTTACTGCCGTGTGCTTAATTGACAATTTTCCCACCTCTTTTTCTTTTTTATTTATATATGTTGTCCAAATAATAGCATATTGAGGTGTTGTATAGAACCCAATTACCATAACAGAAGGTTTAAATTTCATAACTTTACAAGTAAATCCGAATAGAGTATACTCGTTTTTAACATCATACAGAAAGGTGGCTGAAACTTCGATGGAATTTCTAAAATCCGACTTTTCGATCAAACTCCTGGCAGTTCTTGAAATCGACTGGCATAAAGATGATACTGCCGTCAAGCCCAGATCTTATAACGCAATTTCCCTGCGTCTCCCGGGTGATTCTGAAATTACAGATACCTATCATACGGCCCATCTCACCACTGGAGATCTTCTGTATATGCCTGAAAATGTCGGCTATCATTTAAAGGCCCGGACGGAGCGCATTCTGGTCGCACATTTTGCTCTGAATGGAATTAAGCAGGATTCCTTTGAGGTATTGTCGTTCCCTTCACAGATCAACACATTAACCAGTATTTTCACCTCACTATACGATATCTGGCTAAAAAAAGAAACTGGATATTATTTCCGTGCAGTTTCCCTGCTATACCGCCTTTTCGGACTGATCGAGCAGCAGCAAACTGCTTCTTTGCATGGTTTCTCTTATGAATTAATCCGGCCTGCCATGGACTACCTTTATACCCATTTCACGGACAGTACTTTAACCGTTGAATTGCTCTGCAAAATCTGTAACCTGAGCGATACCTATTTCCGCAGGCTCTTCTATCAGGTATTTCACACCACACCGCTGAACTATATCAATACCCTGCGCATCAATTATGCAGAAGAACTGCTGCAGACCGGTTTTTATACCATTTCCTATGTGGCTAATAAAACCGGATTTTCTGATCCCAAATACTTCAGCACCGCATTCAAAAAAAAGAAAGGCTATCCGCCCTCCCACTGTAAATAAGAACCCTGTAATGCCCTGACGCATGTTCATCGGTGGAAAAGTAAACGGATACCCGGCGCTTAACAACCGGGTATCCGCTATACGCAGCCGACGGATCATATCTTCCATATGATCTCAATGCACTCATCATATACGTTTATTTTTTCAATAAACGCCTGCGCCACCAGCTTCTTTTCCTCAAATTCAAGCCGTCCAAATACAATTTCCGGAAATGAACGGATACTGCTCTCTTCCGGCTGTCTGCTCTCTTCCAGCAGCTTTAATTTCTGCATGTCCAGCTGCTCCAGTTCCCGGTTTATGTATTTCATGGAAACCTCTGCTGCCTCCGCCATTAATTTCACAAGCTTTTGGATTTTATCGTCCAGCTCATGTAATTCCCTCTGCCTCCTCTTTTCTCCCTCGCTCTCTGGCAGCTGTATATGCTGTCGGCTGCACTCCACCAGTATTTTGTCCAGTTCATGCTGAACCGCATATTCTATGTCCTCCACCCCCTGGCCAAAAGATTGTTTCTCGCAGAGATGGAGATTGCCCCTTCCACTGCAATATAGATACTTTCTGTTCTTTCCTTCCCTCACGGTCAGGCTGTAGCCGCATTTCCCGCATTTTAACAGCCCGGACAGCCAGGTATGCTTTCCTTTTCCGGCATTGCCGATCTGTCGGTTTTCCTCCAGCCTGTACTGGCAGGCGAGCCAGATATCGGAGGGGATCCTTCCCGGGAAATTGGTCAGCGACACGACCTGATTCTGCAGGTCGGTATATTTTCTGGTATTGCCCGTCCGTTTTCCCACCACATGGGCGGAGCAGGTGCCGTCGAAGCTTTCCGGAGCATTGGAAAACCGATTCACGCCCCGGCTCTGGTAATAGCCGTATATCTTTGCATCAGCCTGGACATAAACCGGTGAATGGAGGATCCTGGACAATGCGACATTGTCCCAGGCTGCGCGGTTTTTACAGGGAATCTGCCTTTCCGTCAGATTAGCTGCAAGGGCGCCTAAGGAAATATCGTCTAAGGCGTACCGGTAGAATATTTCCTTCACAACGGCAAATTCCTCCGTGTAATCCAGCGAAGGCACCGTATTTCCGTTTTCGTTTTTGATTTTTATATTCGCCATACCATACGGTGCCGGGCCTCCCGGCCAGTTTCCGTCCCGGATCCGCGTATAATAATTGTCCGTTACCCGTTCGCCGATCGTCTCCCGCTCCAGCTGGGCAAATACCATAATGATGTAGAGCATGGCTCTCCCCATGGGGGTGGCGGTATCAAACTTTTCATTCACAGATACAAACTCGACCCGATGGGCCTCCAGCTCGCTCCACAGCTGGCCAAAGTCTATGATCGATCTGCTCAGACGATCTAACCGGTATACAACAATTTTACTAATCTTTCCCGCCCTTACGTCCTTAAGCATGGACTGAAAGCCGGGACGCATTGTATTTTTCCCGCTGAAGCCCCGGTCCTCATAAACCTTTGCTGCTGCCGGCCGGCTGCACTCGTGCCTGCACAGCTCGGTTTGACCCTTAATCGACAGCGAGTCTTTTTTATCCTTAGATTGTCTGACATAAATTGCCTCACCGCGTCCGGTCGTCCGGTTCACGCTCTTCCCCTCCCAGCCTGCGTGCCTTTTTCTCTGCCTGCAGCTTAATCAGCAGATTCCGATAGATATTCGCGGCCTCCTCCTTCGGCTCGCAGCCCTTTTCCTTACTTTTCCTCACGTTTTTCACCTGCATGCGAATTTTCCTTTTTTATCAGGATATGAAAAACGCCTGTCCAAAATTCGGCAAAGCGCAGAAAATCCACCGGGCGGCTTCGGATCCCGATGGATTTTCATTTTTCTTCGCAGACGCGCAGCTTAGCAGTGTGCTGCCGTCAGCATCTCCGCTGCCAGGCGCAGAGCCCGCTCGGTATATTCATACAATGCAATCTTGGTACATCTTCCGCTGCTATACTCAATATCATACGGATTGCGCAGGGCGACATGGCAGACCGGGCCGGGAAATTTGCCGGAAAGTGCAATCAGTTTTTTCTGACCTTCCGAAAGATGTCCGTTGAATGTGCCCAGCACCAGGGCGGTCTTTCCTTCAAATGCTTTCCTCACCGCCGCGATATCCGTCTCTGACGGCTCCCGGCTCAGCGTAACGGCAGTGCCCCCCAGCCTGCCCTTTAATGACCGGGCAAAATCCCTTTTGTCCGGATTATCAATTGCGGTCAGCCCAAGATTCTCTACACCGGCAAAAAGCGGATTTTTCCCCAGTGCAAACGGTTGTTCTCCTTTCTCCAGAAGGATTGTCCTGCGGAAAAACCCATCTGCAAAGGCGAGCCTTTCCGCTGTAATCGCCAGCTCCGGATCGGGCCTGCCTCTCCCTACGTATTTGCTCTTTGCCTCCAGAATATGCCCAACCGCACGGTCAATTCTCTCCTCCGTCAACTTTCCGTTTTCCAATGCACGGTAGATTTCCTGAATGCTGCTCTCGATATATGCCGGAGTGTGGCTTATACAGAGCAAATCCATTCCCGCATTCAGCGCAGCAACGGCGCTCCTTTCTATCCCGTAAAAGTCCTTGATGGCGTTCATCTCCAGACAGTCGGACATAATCAGGCCATCAAAATGCAGCTTTTCGCGCAGCACACCGGTTATCGCCTTCGTTGAGATCGTACAGGGGATATGCTCCTCCTCTATCGCAGGCACAAGCATATGGGAAATCATAATGGCAGGCAGCCCGCGCCGGATTACTCCGGAAAAGGCGGCCAATTCCCGTTTTTCCAGAGTCGGCCAGTCTGCATTCAGCGTGGGAAGATCCAGGTGGGAGTCCAGCAGTACATCCCCGCTGCCCGGAAAATGCTTCCCGCAGCACATCATACCTGCCTTTAGATATTCCTCTGTAATCTCCCCTGCGATATCCGCCACCTGCTCTGCCGTATCCCCGTAGCTCCTGGTTCCTATGCCGGGATTCTGTCTGTTGGTATGGATGTCCAGCACCGGGGCCAGATTAAAATTAAATCCGAGGGCCAGGCATTCTTCGGCGACGATCCTGGCTCCCTTCCGGATAAGCTCTCTGTCCCCCAGTCTGGCTTGTGCCTTTGCCGAGGGCATAATCGCACAGTCGGAGGGCAGACGGGATACGGCTCCGCCTTCCTCGTCCAGGCTAATCAGCGGTCTTATCCCCGTATTCTCCTCAATCAGCTGCGTCAGCCTTCCGTTCAGCTGTACTGTCTGTTTTTTATTTTCTATATTATGAGAAAACAAAATTACATTTCCCAGCTTCCGATTTTCAATCAGCCGGATGAACTCCTCCGTCGGCTGGCTTCCTTGGAATCCTCCCATAAACAATTGTCCGATTTTTTCTTCCAGCGTCAGCTGCTGCATCCTGCATCCTCCTTTGCTATCCTTTTACTGCTCCTACGGTAACCCCTTCAAGGAAATATTTTTGTAAAGCAAAAAACAGCACAAACATCGGCAGCGCGGAAACGGTGGCTCCGGCCATCATCGGGGCAAAATAGGTGGTGTTGGCAAAGCTGAAATTTTTCAACGCGACCTGTATCGTCTGCATTTCCTCTGAATTGCAGACCAGAAACGGCCAGAAAAAGGTATTCCAGTTCCCCAGAAACGTGGTAATGGCCATGACGGACAAAATCGTTTTGGACAAGGGAAGAACAATCCTTCCCACCACTCCGGGCTGACTGCAGCCGTCCATGATGGCTGCCTCCAGAACAGAGGTCGGAAGTGAAGTAAAAAACTGCTTCGCCAGAAAAACATTGTAGCAGGTAACTAACGACGGAGCAATCAGTGCCGTATAGGTATCCTGCATATGCAGCTTATTCACCACCAGCATATAAAGCGGCACCTGGGTCACCTGATACGGCACCATCATTGCCACCAGAAGCAGGAAGAAAAAGAACCTGCAGCCCGGAAAGCGCAGCTTTGCAAAGGCATACCCTGCCAGAGTGGCAAATATCACGTTGGTAACCGTGACTGTACCGGACACAAGCAGAGAGTTCAGCAGCCACCTAAGAGAGCTTTTGCTGTAAGCAAAGAAAAACCGGTAGGAATCCAGGGACAGGCTCCGCGGAATCAGCGAATAGCTCGCGCTTCCGGTCTCTGTTGCCGGGCCAAACGACGATACCACCATATAATAGATCGGGAAAAATACGATTCCCGCCAGCAGAACCAGCAGCATCCCGAGAATCGCATTTCTGACTGCCTTTTTGTATCGACTATATTTTCCGTATACTTTAAACAATCCCATAGTGTCGCGCTCCTAGTATTCCACATCATTCGACGTCAGTTTCAGCTGGATCACGGCAAATATACTGATGATCACGGCCAGTAAGATCGCCTGGGCACAGGCTTCTCCGTATTCCGCATATTTGAATGCCCGGTTAAAGATCATCAGGCCTGCCATAGTGGTGGCGTTATCCGGCCCGCCGCCGGTCATCAGATACGCCGTCTGAAATGCCTGCAGCCCGTTGATAATACTGGTGATGGACAAAAATACGGTCGTCGGCTTTACCAGCGGCCATACGAGATAACGGATTTTCTGCCAGAAGGTGGCTCCATCCATATCCGCCGCCTCATAGTAGGTAGAATCTATTCCAAGCAGCGCCGCCGTATAAATAATGATGTTATTTCCCAGGCCGGTGAACACCGACATCACGATCAGACATCCCATGGCCGTTTTGCTGCTTCCCAGCCAGTTCTGATTCGGAATCCCGAATACCCGGACCAGACTGTTCATCAGTCCTGAGGGCAGAGGATCAAAAATCCATTTCCACACAAAGGAAAGGGCAACTCCGGACGCAATCCCCGGGAGATAAAATACTGCTTTAAAGAATGTCTGGAATCTTTTGGTGAATGCCATCATCATCAATGCAATGGAAAATGCCAGCAGGATGCTGCAGGGCACGGAAATCACCGTATAGACAAAGGTATTCTTCAGGGATTGGAAAAACAGGCTGTTGTGAAAGGTGCTGATATAATTGGCCGGCCCGACCCATGTTGAGCCCAGCGGCCGGTATTTTTGAAAACTGGTGACAAATGCCGATATAACCGGATAGAGGGTGAACACGATAAATGTACCTAAAGGCACAAGGATGAATACATATGCCCATCGACTCTCTTTTTTTATAGCAATCACTTCCTTTTGTTCTCTTGTCCGCAGAATTGCCGCTCCCGGAACGCTTCCGGTCCGGGAGCAGCATACAGGTTATTCCGTCACGCACTCTGCCTCTCCGAATACGTCAAAAGCCGCATCCTGAATGGCCTTATACATATCCTCCGCGGTTAACTCTCCGGCTAAGAGTCCCTGGAATTTGGGAATGATTACCTCATCCTTGATTTTCTGCGCGGCAGCCGTCTTTTCTGTGGGGATATCCGGTCTTGCCGGGCTGATGTGGGAGACAAGGTAATCCACAGCTGCAAGATTGTCCTCGCTCCGGTTTTCGATTGCCGGAAGTTCGTCATAGGCCTCTGTTCCTGTACTGCATACCGGCTTGTTGTAAACCTCCTGGCAGGTAACAGCCGCACGCTCTCCGCTGGAAAGGAAGTAGGCGAAATCTGCCGCGTTTCTCAGATGCTGCTCATCCGGATCCAGTTCTCCGGTAAGGCAGATATATCCGTCTACGTTTGCGCGGGCCGCCTGTTCTGCGCCATTAAATGTGGGTACGGGCAGCACGACATATTCCACAGGGATACTGTCCTCTACCGCTTCACCGCCCTCTTCCAAAAGCGCATTGTTCTTGGCCGCCGATTTTTCAAAGGAGGTCAGTCCCTTTCCGGTAATCATGGTCTGTCCGGTCAGAAACATGTTCCAGCGTTTTCCGGCATCTATGGAGGTTAAGAAGTCCGGCATAGAACCGTCATCGATCAATGCACGGATGTCCTCAAGGAAGGACAGCATCCTGGGGCTTGTATATACATACTTCAAATCTTCATCAAATTCTGCGGGCATGCCTGCATTTTTCGAAAAAATAGTGAAAAAGTCATTTGCCGTTACCCCTGAGCAGGCAAAAACAAATCCGTAGGTCTTTGTTTCGTCTCCCTCTCTGATCACGCCGTTTTTTATGGCCTCGCGGAACTCCTCATAGGTCCAGCCATTCTGCTGAACCGATTTCCAGTCAACTCCGGCGGCCTCCAGCATTTCTCTGTTGCCGCCGATCGAATGAATATCGCAGTAAGCAGGAAGGCCATAAACCGCGTCTCCGATCTGGAAATACCTGAGTACCTCCTGATTAAAATCATTTACCTTCTCCTCATCCAGATAATCCAGGATATTCACGCCCATGCCCAGATCCACATATTTGCCGGCAACGTCATAGCTGACGAAGGAAACATCCGGGGGTGAACCCGCATTTACCTGCACATTCAGTTTTTCCTCCGCATCTTCCCAGCTGGCCTTCGTCAGCTCGATGGTAATATTCGGATGCTCCTCCTCATACTGGGCAACCCATTCATCGATCTTTTCCTGGTAGTGTTCTGACACCGGGGGAAGCAGCGCAACAATCGTGTCCTCGTCTGTCTCAGACGGCGCCGCAAAGGAAGCTGTACCGCAAACCGATACGCTCATAGCCGCCGCCAGCGTCAATGTCAAAGTAATGTGTCGTTTTTTCATGATAACCTCTCCTTTTCCTTTTTTATTTTATCTTTACAACTTTTTCTGCATGCCCGTTGTATAGATTCAGCGTAATCGCCTGATGGTCCGCTCACAAGGGCCGGCCATTGATCAATACCTTTTTTATCCTGAGCTGCCGATCCAGAATGACGATATCGGCATCCAATCCGACAGCCAAACTGCCGACCCGGTTATCAATTCCTGCGGCGGCAGCGCCGTTGTATGTCGCCATTTTGACCGCATCTTCAAGGGAGATGCCAATGGACCGGAGATTTTTCACGCCATCCAGCAAAACCGTCGAGCCGCCGAAGATCGTCCCATCCTCCATGCAGGTTTTCCGCGAACTCACGATAATTCTTTTTCCATATACGGTAAACTCGCCATCCGGCAATCCCGTACCCACCTCCGAGTCCGTAATCATCGTAATCCGGTCAGCTCCCTTGACCGTATACAGAAGCTTCACCACATCCTTGTGCACATGGAAGAAATCACAGATCAGCTCACAGCTTATCCTCCCGCTGCACATTGCGGCTCCCACAACCCCCGGATTTCTGTGATGCAGCGGGGACATGGCATTAAATGTATGAGTGGTCCGGGAGGCTCCGCAGGCAAAGGCCTTCAGCGCCTCCTCATAGGTGGCTCCGGAATGGCCAATGGATACGGTAACGCCTTTATCCGCCATATACCGGATTGCCTCACCTCCCTTTTCCAGCTCGGGCGCAATGGTGATCAGCTTAATCATCCCTTCGCCCGCTTCACACAGCTCATCAAACTCCCGTATATCCGGCGGCCGTATCGTCTCCGGAAGCATCGATCCCCGGTAATCCGGGGAAAGAAAGGGTCCTTCCAAATGTATCCCCAGCAGCTTTGCACATTCTGGCGGCAGTCTTTTCGCCGCCTCCGCAATATATCGCACGCTGCGCTTCATTGCGCCTTTTTCCGCCGCAGATATGGCCGGCACAAGGGTCGTTGTCCCATTCTGGGCCTCGAACCTGCAGATCTTTTCCGCAGTCAGTTCGCCAAAATCCAGGAAATTCTCTCCTGCTGCCCCGTGCATATGGGTATCCACAAAGCCCGGAATAACATAGCAGCCGTCGGCGTCAATTTTCCCGGCTTCCTCTGTTCCTTCTCCAATCATGGTTATTTTCTCGTTAAAGGAAATATCCGCTTTTCTAAATTTACTATCCGGATGGAAAACGATTCCGTTTTTTATGATCATGCGCAGGCCCTCCATGATTTATTCCAGCATTGCCGCGCCCAGCACTCCCGCGTCACTCTGCAGGCTGGAAATTTCTACCCGGATACCGGCGTTTAATTTCTCCTTCAGCGGAAGCAGCAGCTTATCTCCCTGGGCGGTGATCCCTCCGGCAAGGATAAAGGCATCCGGATCCAGAATATTATTCAGGCTTTCTATGCCAGCCGCCAGACTGGAAATATAGGCGGCAAATACCTCCCCCGCAGTCCTGCAGCCAAGCTCCAGCGCCTCGAATATATCCTCTCCTTTCAGGTGACCTCCATTTTGGCGGTATATATCGGACAAAATACTTTCCGCGTTTTCCCGTGCCGCTTTTTCGGCCTGGCGGATGAGGGCGGCGCTTGAGGCATACCTCTCCCAGCAGCCTGTGTTTCCGCACGGGCATTTCCGCCCATCCTGCATCTGCACGATCATATGGCCGATCTCACCCATTCTGCCCTTCCCTCTGCAGATCTGGCGGTTGATGATCACCCCGCCTCCGATGCCTGTTCCCAGGGTGATCAGTACAATGCTTCCGCAGTCGCGGGCACCGCCGAATACCATCTCGCCAAGGGCGGCACAGTTTGCATCGTTATCTACAACCGTGGGAATTCCCAGCCGTTCATTCAGGATTTTCTCCAGCGGTATGCCGTTAAACGGAAGATTTGAGGCAAATACCTGACCGTTCCTGAAGCTTCCCGGGGTTCCGATTCCCGCTGCTTTCACGTTATACTTCTTTTTCAGCCTCCTGCATTCCTCGATAATATCCTTCAGTATGCCTTCATCGGTTTCAGCCGTTTTTATCTTGCTTTTGTATACGATATCCCCATTATGCAAAACAGCGAATTTTATGCTGGTTCCGCCGATATCCACGCCCAGTCTGGCCTCCGGATAGCTTTTTGGTACACCATCCGATACCGCCTGCAAAAATGCGGCAGGCCTTTGCCCAAGCAGCTCTTTTGCCAGCATCACCGCGCCCTCTGCGGCGGTACGCCTAGGGGCAATACATCGGAAACCCGGCACAGCTTTTTCTATAGCTTCAACTGCCGCTCTGCGATACAGCGCGCACTGCTCCAGCATTCCCCCCGTCAACGCAGCCTCGCCGGCGGTCATGCCCAGACGTCCGGTTGCCGTCCGTACCATATCGGAAAGCCTCCCGGCGTTATCCCGGAGGATCTGCCAGGCAGCCTCATCCGCTTTTTCGGCCGCCTCCTCAACCCCCGGCGCAATCGCCGCAATCCTGTGCTTGTTCCCGCAGTATGCGTATCGGATAATCTCTTCTCTTGAGCCAAGGCCGAAGTGGTTCTTCAGCAGCTCTGTCAGTATGGTCTCCTGTCCGCAGCCGTCAATCCGGCGGGCCACGGCCGTAAGGGCATCCCTCCCGACTGCATATCCGCTGCCCTCATCTCCGATCAGATGTCCCCAGCCGCCGACGCGAATGAGCTCTCCGGAGCCGTTTATCC
>JAHZHG010000179.1:4687-6034 GCA_019420425.1 Clostridiales bacterium | reverse complement strand
CACTCTTATTCTAGCACAGGAGCTCATACTTTTATCTAAAGATCTGCCCTCCCCCTGCATAGCAGGGGGTTTATTTTTACTGTGACACAATAAAAAGCACTGTTCCAGATGTTTATCTGGCACAGCGCCTTTCCTGTCTTTCCGTCATTCAATTTTCTCGCTTTTTCCGGTTCCCGAATGGCTATGCAAGGAAAGGCCTAACCGATTCAGGAATCACGCCCTCGTCTGCTTTCAGTAATACGGGCTTGGAGAGATCCAGACTGAAAATTCCCATGATAGATTTTGCGTCGATGACATATCTGCCGGAGGTCAGCGTAAAGTGGCCGTCTGCGGATTTCAGTGCCTCGACAAATGCTTTAATTTTTGCAATGGTGTTTAATTTTACATTACAGCTTACCATCGTTTATTTCTCCTTTCTCTCTGCTTTGGATGGATCCGTATTGCCTCCATCAAGCGGCATTATACATGTATGCCTTTTTTCGCGCAATAGAAATATTGCACAATCTTAACGGAGGTATTCCCCCGAAAACGGGAAAAAGGGATAGCATCAGCTATCCCTTTTGTGTAAATTTACTAAAAATCAATATTTTGCAATCTCTCCCGGCGTGCCGATGATCACCTTGGCTCCCGTTTTCACCCATTTCAGGGTAGTTGCCATGGCTCCCCTGCTGACTGCAATTCCGCCGATGCTCGTTGCCTTGCTGCCGGTGTGCAGGAAAATAGCAGAGCCCTTTGCGGAGTCGCCGGCCACATTGTAGCCGATATCCAGAGCGTATGCGTACAGATCCGGATATTTGTTCAGACGAAGATCCGCCGCCGATGCCTTATAGCCGCCGGCCGTGCTGACCAGCTTGTTGTAATATACCGAAGCCGCATTTCGGCACCAATACCAGTTGTTGTTCAGCTTTGTGTATTTCAGCGTCGTTCCCGGGTTGGCCAGCGTGCCGTACGCCTGGCGTACCGTAAAGATGCCGCTCGGTGTCTTTCGGTCGTTTTCCCTCTTTTTATCTACGCCGCCCATACCCACATAGCCGGTGCAGCGGCCAACCTGCTTCCAGGTGCCATTGGGATACTTCTGGTGCAGAGTCAGTACGCATCCTGTGCCTCTGGCTTCGATCTTGATGATCTGAGTCGCCGTTTTCGCCACCCTGAGCTTTGCTACATCTGCGGAATAGTTCTTCACCCACGCGCCATCGGCGCTCAGGTATTCGTCTCCGTTCCATTGGTTGCTGTACATCACGCCGTCGCTGCCGAAGAAATATTTCTTGCCGCCCAAGGTCAGCCAGCCGGTGCGCATCGTGCCGTTGCCGTTCAGATAATACCATTTATTGTTCTGCAGCAGCCATG
>JAHZHG010000179.1:4294-4677 GCA_019420425.1 Clostridiales bacterium | reverse complement strand
ATTGCTCCGCTGCCCGGTTCGAGATAATACCAGTAGCCGTTCCATTTTTTCCAGCCGGTGGCCATCGTACCGTTGGTATTCATAAAATACGTCTTTCCGCTGACCTTTCGCCAGCCGGTCAGCATCTCTCCGCTGCCCGGATTCAGGTAATACCAGTTGCCGCCCCGATTAAGCCAGCCGGTGGCCATCGCTCCGCTACTGGTAACGAAATAGTATTTTCCGTTTCCCTTATCCCTCAGCCAGGTGTTCGCATACATCTTTCCCGAACCGCTGAAGCAGTACCAGGTCTGGCCCACCCGCTGCCAGCCGGTGGCCATCACGCCGTTGTACTGCAGGTAATACCAGGTCTGGCCGATCTGCAGCCATCCGGTACGCATCGTACC
>JAHZHG010000179.1:0-4284 GCA_019420425.1 Clostridiales bacterium | reverse complement strand
CGCCGGGGTTAAAATAATAGTAGCTGCCGCCGATCCTTCTCCAGCCGGTGCACATGATTCCGCTGGCCGGGTCAAGATAGTAGGTGGATCTGCCGGACCGCACCCATCCGGTCTGCCGGTAGCCGCTGCCATCGAAATAGTACCAGTTGTTTCCCAGCTTCTGCCAGCCGGTGACCCGCACACGGTTGGCGTTGAGATAATAATATCTTCCCTGGCTGTCTCTGTGCCAGCCCGCTGCGGCATTGCTTCCCGCCGCCTCTGCCGTAGTCCGCAGTCCCGCGCTCAACAGCTGAGGAGCAAACATCAGCAGCCCCGCCGCCATACAGCAGGCCAGGACAAATTTTTTCATTTTCCTCATAAAAACTCCCTCCTTTTCCCGCTTTCTGCGGGCTAAATATTCCGTCTTTTTATATGTTAATTTTACCATATAAAGAACATTGCGGCAATTGTTCATTTCTTAATAAAACCATAACTTTATCTGCCTCCTCTGACGAGCAAATTGACATTTATCCGCCCAGCAGGTATGATTATTCTATATAACGTCAGAAAAAACGAGGTGCCCGATGAACCAGGATTTGACTACCGGAAATATTACAAAAACCATGCTGCGCTTTGCCCTCCCCATGATCCTGGGGAACCTGCTTCAGCAGCTCTATAACATTGCCGACACGCTGATTGTCGGCCAGTTTCTTGGCCGTGATGCATTGGCCGCGGTTGGCTCTGCCTACACGCTGATGACCTTCCTTACCTCTATCTTTCTCGGTCTCTGCATGGGCAGTGGGGCCGTGTTTTCCATCCGTTTCGGCGAACGTGCCACCGAACGGCTGAGATCGAGCGTATTTGTTTCCTTTATATTAATCGCGGCGATTACGCTGGTGCTGAATGCCGCCGTATTTATCTGGCTTGACCCGATTCTGGTGCTTCTGCAGGTTCCGAAGGAGGTTTATGGCCTGATGCGGGACTATCTGCGCATTATTTTTATCGGCATAACGGCTACCTTTCTCTTTAACTTTTTTGCCTCCCTGCTCCGTTCCGTAGGTAACTCGCTGACCCCGCTGATCTTTCTGGGTATCTCTGCCCTGCTGAACATCGTGCTGGATCTGGCGTTTATTCTGCTGCTGAAGCTGGGCGTGGAGGGCGCCGCTTCCGCTACGGTAATTGCCCAGTTTGTATCGGGCATCGGCCTGCTGCTCTATACCGTTTTCCGGTTTCCGGAATTTCTGCCCGCCAGACGCCATCGGAGAATGGACTCTGCCATTCTAAAAGAAATCTCCCAGTTTTCCGTCCTTACCTGCGTCCAGCAATCGGTAATGAATCTGGGCATTCTGATGATTCAGGGCCTGGTAAACAGCTTTGGCCCGGTCATTATGGCCGCCTTTGCCGCTGCCGTAAAAATCGATTCCTTTGCCTATATGCCCGTACAGGATTTCGGCAATGCGTTTTCCACGTTTCTTGCCCAGAATTACGGCGCGAAAAAAACAGACCGGATTCGTGAGGGGATCAAAAGCGCGGTACGCGCCGCTCTCATTTTTTGTATCATCGTATCCCTCCTGGTCTGCCTGTTTGCCCGCCCGCTGATGCTGATCTTTATCCGGCCCTCGGAAACGGAAATCCTGGCCGCAGGCGTACACTATCTGCGGATTGAGGGCAGCTTTTACTGCGGAATCGGCTGCTTGTTTCTGCTCTACGGGCTGTACCGCGCCATCCAGAAGCCGGGCATGTCTGTTGTCCTTACGGTAATCTCCCTGGGTACCCGCGTTCTTCTCGCCTACACCCTTTCCCCGGTATTCGGCGTAACCGCCATCTGGGCCGCCGTTCCCATCGGCTGGGTGCTGGCAGACCTGACCGGATTTCTCTATTACCGCCTCTGCCGGGACAAGCTGCTTATCTGAATCTCTGCATATATGCAAAGCAGGAGCAGTCGGGCATCGTGTGGTTGTAATTAAGCACATCGCGTGATATAATCGTTTCAACAAATCAGACGTTAGGGAGAGTGTATGCCATGATTATCCAAACAGAACGATTGGTTCTGCGCCCTTTCTTTGAAAGGGATGCGGCAGATGTATTGGAATATTTAGGAAAACCGGCCGTAAACTGCTTTGCCTGTATGAAATTAAACTCCCTTGAAGAAGCCAAAGCGGAAATGAGAAACCGGGCAGACAAAGCTGAATATTATTTTGCCATCGTTATAAAAGAAACCGGCAAGGTTATCGGTGAAATAGATGCCTATCCAGAACGCGCCGAACCGCACGATGCATCCTCTCCATTTGACACATTCAGCCCGTGCTGGATGCTGAACGGAGCATACCAGGGAAACGGTTATGCGTATGAAGCAGCTCATGCTTTCTTCGATTATCTGTTTTACGAGAAAGGGGCAAGACGCATTTACGCTTATACCGAGGATGATAATCTGGCAAGCCAGCACCTTTGTGAAAAGCTTGATATGCGCCGAGAAGGTATATTTAAGGAGTTTGTCTCCTTTGTCAATAATCCCGATGGCACGCCCCACTATGAAAATACCATGCAGTATGCCATCCTCAAAAAAGAATGGGATAGGAGGGGATTTTCTCGATGAAGGAAGCGCTTGGAAAGAACATGGATCACGATTAACTATCTCCATGATTTGGCCAACCACATATTCATTGAATTACGGAGGGTTTAATTTATGAAATTAGAGAACAACTGCGCTCTGCTGGTCATAGATATCCAGCAGGAAGACTTTGCGGAAATGAACGAGAGCAACATGGATGAACCGAGATGGGATGTCATCCGCAACGCCAGGCGTGTGCTGAATGTATTCCGGGCAAAGAAGCTGCCGGTTATTCAGATCAAAGAATGCCACCGCCCTGACCTGGTGGACTTTGGACGAGAACTGGATGGCTCTGAGGGTATTCATTGCATTGAAAATCGCCCTGAAAACGATTATGCTAAGCTGACCTATCCTGTTGAGGGCGAGTATCTGATCGCAAAGCGCCGATACAGCGCATTCTTTGCTACGGACCTGGAAATCCTGCTCAAAGGGCTTGGCGTTGATACGCTTTACCTGATCGGCGGCCTGACAGATGTTTGTATTCACTATACGGCGGTGGATGCCCACCAGAATGACTACCATATTCGTGTTATCACAGACGCGGTCGCAGGCTCCAGCGAGGAAGCCCACAATGGCGCACTGTGGGCGATTCAGTATTTACAGCGGGACGCGCTTATCCTGACGGCAGATGTGGAATCCGCTTTGGCGGACGATTCCCTGCCTGAGGATGAAGCCTTTATGCGTGAAGCCATCCGTCTCTCCAAGCTCGCCGCAGAGCACGGCAATGAACCGTTTGGCGCAGTGCTGGTAAAGGACGGAAGGATCGTATTCAGCAATGAAAACCAGATTTACACCAGGCACGACCCCACTTTTCACGGCGAAGCGGGCCTGATCCGGGAGTTTTGTGCGCAGACTGCAATCACCGATCTACACGAATATACCCTCTATTCCAGCTGCGAGCCCTGCTTTATGTGCAGCGGCGCAATGGTGTGGGTCAAGCTGGGGCGGCTGGTTTACAGCGCAAGCAATATTGAGCTGGAAAGCATTCTTGGAAACAAGGGCTGCAACTGCTCCAGGATGGTGTTTGACCACTCTTTCTGGCAGCCACAGGTCACGGAGGGCGTTCTGCGCGAGGAAAGCCTTGCCATTTTGAAGGAGTATTTTGGAAAGCACAGCGTGTAAAGGAAACACAAAAAGTATACAAAAATCCGAAGCCGTCCCTGATTGGGACTGGTTTCGGATTATCCTTGTCTAGTGCCCTTAATAACACTAGACGCGAAAAAACTTGAGGCGGCACTGGCCTGTAAAAAACTTATTTTAGAACAGATCGATAGGGATGAGAAATCTACTGACAAAACAGACGATAAATATCCCTATGGCAGAGAAACTAAAATGGTCAAAAAGTTAAGCGTTCAGCAAAAAATCCTGACCGAAACTGAGCGAGTTGAGGTAGAAAAATGTACCGCAATGGTATGACCATGACTGCTATTGCGAGATTCTATGGTTGCCATTATACCACAGTCGGCAGAATCTTGCGAAAGAGAAACGTGCCGATTCGGGAGGCGTGAGCATTTACTGCTCACGCCCCTCGCTCAGGTTCTTGCAAGGTATAAGATACATTTTATTATATCGTTCTTCTCTAACTCGCAAAGGCATTTTGTATTACAGCTACGGCCAGCTTACATTATGTCTTCGCTCAGTCATCCCTAGCTTAAATAGAAAAGGCGATGGAGTAGCAGAGATAAAATCATTTT
>JAHZHG010000178.1:5308-6041 GCA_019420425.1 Clostridiales bacterium | reverse complement strand
CCGGTTTTTTATCTGTTTTTTCATCCGCTGTCCGATCAGCAGCGTACATACGATATTGCTCAGTCCATCCGCCATCAGGGAAACGGCAACCACAATCAGCAGAACTGACGTATCCGTAAAGGGATTGGCAATCAGCACTCCGCCGCAGGCGGTCAGCGCAGCCGCCACAATCAGAACCAGATACCACCGGGTAAACTGCAGCTTCTTCATATCAAATGCGGTCTGCAGCTTGACGATTGCGCCGATAAACAGCATAATGCCGATAATCAGCGGAAGAACCGCAGATACAAAATTCGGATTCAGCAAAATAAACGCGCCGAAGGAAGCACAGATTACACCGATGACCAAATCCATTTCCATTATGGATTCCAGCCTGTCTTTCGTGAAGTAGATGATCGCGTAGGTTATGCCGACGGCAATCAGCACCGCGCCAATGATGTTGCAGATAACATTGATGGACACAGAACGCCATACCAGCAGCGCAATGCCGGCAACCACATACAGCACGGACAGAAAACTGAAACTTTTTTTGAACCCCCGGATCTCTTCCATTCCTCTCCCCCTGCTATTCCTCTTCTTCTGTTTCCGGCTCCTCAGGCAGGATGCGCAGCGTACCCTCGTTTAATTCTTTTACGGCCTGGGATAAGGGCTTGCTCGTGATTTTGCCCTCCATGCCCGCTTCACTGGCAATAATCTGTCTGGCACGCTTGGCTGTACCCAGTACAATCGAATA
>JAHZHG010000178.1:0-5298 GCA_019420425.1 Clostridiales bacterium | reverse complement strand
GCACCTGTTCGATAAATTTCAGGTTGCGTTTTATGCTAAACCGATGGTTCTGGATAATCTGGTGCATTTCATCTACACAGTTCTCCACATCATCGTTTACCAGCATGTAGTCATACTTCTCTACGCCCTCGGATTCGCGGACCGCAGTGGACAGCCTGGCTGCAATTACCTGCGGGTTCTCTGTTCCCCTGTGGGAAAGCCTTTCCCTCAGCACATCGGCGCTGGGCGGCATCACAAACAGAAGCAGGGCGTCCGGATACAGCTTTTTGATCTTCATTGCCCCCTGGATCTCAATCTCCAGGACAACGTTATTGCCCGCCTCCAGCTCGCGATCCACATATGCCTTCGGCGTGCCGTAATAATGGTCACAGTAGATGGCAAATTCCAAAAGCTCGCCTTTGCTGATCATTTCCTCAAAGGCAGGATCATCCACAAAAAAGTAGGAAACTCCGTCCACCTCTCCCTCTCTTGGCTTTCGCGTTGTGGCGGAAACCGACAGGGAATATCCTGTGTATTTCTCCTTCAGCCGCTTCATCAGTGTCCCCTTGCCTACTCCGGAAAAACCGGAAACCACTACTAAACTTCCGCTATTATTCATGGCCTGCTCCTTTCTCCTCCCCATCCTGTCCGGATTTTATCTCTGTTTCCAAACGGCTGGAAAACCTCCGGGTAATCGTATCCGCCTGCAGGGCAGACAGCACGATGCTGCCGTTTTCCATCACCAGGACTGCCTTTGTCTTTCTGCCCTGGGTGGCGTCGATCACCAGCTGTGCCTCCCGCGCGTTCTGCACCATCCGCTTTATCGGCGCTGCGTCGGGGTTGACAATGGCAATCAGCTTATCTGTATTTACCACGTTGCCGAACCCAATATTAATCAGACCTGCCATATCTTATCCCTTTACTCTATATTCTGAATCTGTTCCCTGACCCGCTCAATCTCGGTTTTCAGTTCAATTGCAATGTTGGAAGTGGTCAGGTCATTGGCCTTGGACAGAATCGTGTTTGCCTCCCGGTTCATCTCCTGGGCAATAAAGTCCAGCTTGCGGCCAATGCCGCCGCCTTCGGTCAGGTTCTCCTTCATCGTCTCAATGTGGCTGCGCAGACGGACAGTCTCCTCATCCGTACAGATCTTATCGGCAAAAAGCACAACCTCGGCAGCCAGGCGGCTTTCATCCATCTGGGTATCCCCCAGAAGCTCCTGAACCTTTTCGTTCAGCTTTGCCCGGTATGCCTCGATAATCTTCGGATACCGCTCCTCCACTGCGTCCACATTCACCAGCATACGGTCCAGCTTTTCCAGCAGATCGGCCTTCAGCGCCTCTCCTTCCTTCTCCCGGGAGCTTACGAACTGCTCGCTGGCGCCGCGCAGGGCCTTTTCCAGTACGGACCAGATCTCCTTTTCATCCACAGCCGCCTCTTCCATCTCAAATACCTCCGGGCAGCGTCCCAGGACGGACACCCGCATGTCGTCCTCCAGGCCGAACTGTTCTGCCATCCGGCGATAGTACTTCAGATATTCGGCGGCAATGGACTCGTTGTATTTCAGGGAATAGTTTGCTTCGCCGAAATCCTCGTAGGTAATGAAGAGATCCACCTTGCCCCTCTGGACGTATTCCTTCAGCACATTGCGCACTGCCGATTCAAAAAAGCTGAATTTCTTAGGCATCTTTATGTTTACGTCGAAATACCGGTGGTTGACCGCTTTTATCTCTACGGTAAATTTCTGCTCGCCCTGCTGGTACTCGCAGCGGCCAAAGCCGGTCATACTTTTAATCATGATTTTGTGTCCTTCCTTCGCCTGGATCACCATGGGCCGCCATGCCCCTGTTTTCCATGCATATCAATACGACGGTGTATAGAGTATCCGCCGTCATGTCAATTATAGTCTATCCGTTTTACCTAGTCAATCAAAAATTAAGCAGTTGTCCCCACTTGGTATTTCTGCTATACTTGTAAATTATCAGGCTTTATAAGGAGGAAAAAATGGCTTTAGACGGAATTACCGTAGCTGCTCTCACCCGTGAGCTGTCCGGGCTGCTTACCGACTGCCGGATCAGCAAAATTGCCCAGCCGGAGGCTGACGAGCTGCTGCTTACGATAAAAGGGAAATGCGGACAGAAGCGTCTTCTGCTCTCAGCAGGAGCCAGCCTGCCGCTTTTATATCTTACTTCGACAAACAAGCCCGGCCCGGTGACTGCGCCGAATTTCTGTATGCTGCTGCGCAAGCACATCGCCAACGGCCGGATTACGTCCATCACCCAGCCCGGGCTGGAGCGCATCGTGCGCTTCACCATCGAGCATCTGGATGAGCTGGGCGATCTGCGGCAGAAAACGCTGATTATTGAGCTGATGGGCAAACACAGCAATATCATTTTCTGCGATGAAGAGGACCGGATCATTGACAGTATCAAGCACGTATCCTTCCAGACCAGCTCCGTCCGTGAGGTACTGCCGGGGCGTGCCTACTTTGTCCCTCAGACCCAGGAGAAGGCTGATCCGCTGCACACCTCCCAGGAGTCCTTTGTGCAGCTGCTTCTTGGACGGCCCATGCCCCTGTCCAAGGCGCTTTATTCCAGCTATACCGGCATCAGCCCGGTGATTGCGGAGGAGCTGTGCTTCCGCGCCGGACTGGAGTCTGACCGCATCGCCAATTCCTATGGGGAGCTGGAGCTGATCCATCTGTACCGCCGGTTTGACGAGCTGATGGAGGAGGTCCGGGACGGCCGCTTCTCCCCCTGTATCATCTACGACAACGAACACGCGCCTGTGGAGTTTTCCGCCGTCCCCCTGACCATGTACGGCGAGCTGGAGACCCAGACTGCGGATTCCATCTCCGCTGTCCTGGAGCAGTTCTATGCCATGAAAAATACAGTCACCCGCATCCGCCAGAAGTCCTCGGACCTGCGCCGAATCGTGGGCACCGCCCTGGACCGCAACCGCAAAAAGTACGACCTCCAGCTCAGACAGCTGAAGGATACGGACAAGCGGGAAAAATATAAGGTTTACGGCGAACTGATTAATACCTATGGCTACGGCCTGGAACCGGGCGCCAAGTCCCTGCAGGCGCTGAACTACTATACAAATGAGGAAATCACGATTCCCCTCGATCCCCAGCTTTCGCCCCAGGAAAATGCGAAAAAGTATTTTGACCGCTACAATAAACTAAAACGTACCTATGAAGCCCTGACCGACCTGACCAGGGAAACTAAGGATGAAATCCTCCATCTGGAGTCCATCTCCACCTTCCTGGACCTGGCCCTCTCCGAGGAGGATCTGGTACAGGTGAAGGAGGAGCTGATGGATACCGGATATATCCGCAGAAAGTATTCCGGCTCCAAGGGAAAGAAGGTAAAAATCACCTCAAAGCCCTTCCACTATATCTCCTCCGACGGCTTTCATATGTATGTGGGCAAGAACAACTACCAGAATGAGGATCTGACCTTCGGCATGGCCTCCGGAAACGACTGGTGGTTCCATGCCAAAGGGGCTCCCGGCTCCCACGTCATCGTCAAGGCCGAAGGAAAGGAGCTGCCGGATTCCACCTTTGAAGAAGCCGCCAGGCTGGCCGCCTACTATTCCAAAAACCGCCAGTCCAAAAAGGTGGAGGTGGACTACGTCCAGAAAAAACAGGTGAAAAAGCCAAACGGAGCCAAGCCCGGATTTGTGGTGTATTACACCAACTACTCCATGGTCATTGACTCCGATATCAGCGGAATTAGCGAAGCGGAATAATCCGAAAAAATGTGCTTCGCACATCTTCGCGACCTTTATCTGCCTCCCAGAAGCACATTTTTTCCGCGCCGGATGCATATTGCGTAGCAATGCATCCGTGCGCATCCTGCCGGAGGCTTTTGTATCATCTATTTTTCTTTTTTAAGCAGTTTCTTTGTCAGCTTTTTTACCTTTTTCCTGCACTTCCCGCAGCCCTTGCCTGCTTTGGTTGCTTTTTTGACCTCTTTAACTGAAGAAGCCCCGTTCTTTACCGCATCGGCTATGTCGCCCTTTGTCACATGGTAACACGGGCAGATCACCTTGTCTCTGTTCATGATTATAATACCAGGGACGGAGCGGTATATACCCTTGCTCCCAGCTCATTGTCAAGCATATACAGGCTCTTGGGATCGTCGCCGAACAATTCAAATTTCTTTACCAGATTATCAGCGTTCGTCTCCTCCTCGCCCTGCTCTTTTACGAACCAGTCCAGGAACTGCATCGTGCGGAAATCCTTTACCGAATATGCCGCATCGTAAATGTTATGTATCAGGCTGGTTACGTACTGCTCATGCTTCAGGCCTTCTCCGAGCACGTTCTTTGCATTCTCCAGGGGAACATCCGGCTTATCGATCGCGCTCAGCTCTACTCTTTCGCCGTTATTCTGCAGATACTGGATCATCAGCATTGCATGGTCGCGCTCTTCCTGTGCCTGGATCTTATACCAGTTTCCAAAGCCGTCCAGACCGTGGTCATAATAAAAATTGGAAAAATCCAGATATAAATATGCGGAATAAAATTCTTTGTTTACCTGCTGGTTCAGCAGCTCTACTACTTTCTTGTCTAACATCTTAAAGACCTCCATATGTTTTGTGGCTTATTGTATTATACCTCTATCTTTTTCGCGTGTAAATAAAAACGTGCTAAACTCCTGCATTTCCCTTAATCCGGATCATCACGTACTCGCAGTGCTTCTCCGTCCGCACAGGGTATCCCCATCCGGTAAAGCCGGAGGAAACAATGACCGTGCAGTCCCCGCTCTGGTATTCGCCGTAATTCATCCTGCCGATGAGTCTGAGCAGGCTGCCCACCGGCCAGATCTGTCCCGCGTGCGTATGGCCGGAAAGCTCCAGATCCACTCCCTGAGCGTCGTTTTCTCCGGCTTCTACCGGCTGATGGTCCACGACAATCGTATAGCATTCCCGGTTTGCCCCCTCCAGAAGCTCTTCCACAGATGCACGTCCGGAAACATTTCGTTGGGAAACGTCCTCCCTGCCGGCCAGCAGAAGATCCCCGTTTATTTCCACACAGCTGTCCTTCAGAATGGTGATGCCGTTCGCTGTTATTGCCTGCTCCAGCTCTTCATTGCTGTAGCTGCGCCGGCTGGTATAGGGCTGGCGGTCATGGTTTCCATAGACATAGTAAATCCCATATTTGCTTTCCAGCCCGCCCAGCAGGGCAAAGACCTCCTGCATATCCTCCTTTGACGTCCCCTCTTCCACGATATCTCCGCCCAGGATCACCAGATCCGGCCGTCCGGCGTTGATCTCGGCGATTTTCTCCCGGAGTACGGCCTTGCTCTGTATT
>JAHZHG010000177.1:5876-6130 GCA_019420425.1 Clostridiales bacterium | reverse complement strand
CCCAATACCATCCTGCTCTTCGGCTATGATACCTTTGAGTATGCCCAGCAGGCCCTGCGTCTGGGAGCTGTCGATTATCTGCTGAAGCCCTGCCGCTCCACGGAGATTCTGGAAAAGCTGGAGGACGCCGTGCGGCCGATGCTGCGCCAGCGCACGGAAGGAAAACAGGAAGGCCATCAGGTGGTGAACCAGGCCCGGGAGTACATCCGGGAGCATATGGCAGAGGAGCTGAGCCTGTCCACGGTGGCAGAGGC
>JAHZHG010000177.1:4049-5866 GCA_019420425.1 Clostridiales bacterium | reverse complement strand
TGGGCGTATCGGCCGCATATCTCTCCACGTTGTTCACCCAGAAGCTGGGCTACAGCTTTACCGATTATCTGAACCGGGCCAGGATCGAATGCGCCTGTGCCTACATGAACGACGGAAAACTGAAGATCTATGAGATTGCCTACAAAGTGGGCTTCCGCGATGAAAAGTATTTTTCAAAAGTATTTAAACGGGTGACGGGCCAGAGCCCCACCGGTTACAAAAATAACATGGGAGAAAACCGATGAACTACGAGTGGAAAGTGACAACCTACAAGGAGAAAAACATAGACACGCAGGTAAAATCCGGAGTCTCTGTGCCGGACGAGGGACAGGAGCGTTTTGCGGTCAATCTGCATCCGGAGTTTACCTATCAGACCTTTGAGGGATTTGGCGGCTCGATGACCGAAGCGGCCGCTTATACCTGGCACACCATGTCGGCGAAAACAAAAGCCGAGTTTCTGGAAGCGTATTACGGGAAGAGCGGCCTGGGCTACAATCAGGCCAGGATGGCCCTGGACAGCTGCGATGCCTGCCTCGGGAATTATTCGGCGATGGATGATGAGACAGATACCGAACTGAAGAGCTTTTCGATCAAGCGGGATGAGCAGTATATATTGCCCTTCTGGATGGCGGCAAATACGGTCAGCGCCGAGCCAATCCAGGTGATGGTAAGCCCCTGGAGCCCGCCTCCCTTTATGAAAACCAATGGGGAAAAGAACCACGGCGGAAGCCTGAAACCGGAATACCGCGGGCTTTGGGCCGAGTATTTCTGCCGCTTTCTTGAGGAATACAAAAAGAAGGGGATAAACCTCCGGCGGATCAGTATTCAAAATGAGCCGATGGCTGTACAAATCTGGGATTCCTGTGTGTACAAAGCCGAAGAGGAAAAGGAATTTCTGCGGGATTATCTTTACCCTGCGCTGAAAACGCATGGGCTGGACGATTTGGAAGTGTTCATCTGGGATCATAATAAGGAGCGCGCCCTGGAGAGGGCTGAGGCGATGATTGATGAAGAAACCTCACCGATGATTACCGGAGTGGCGTTTCACTGGTATTCCGGAGATCATTTTGAAGCTCTGCGGATGCTGAGCGAGCGCTTTCCGGATAAAAAGCTGATTTTCTCGGAGGGGTGTGTGGAATACAGCCGGTTTTCGGCTAAGGATCAGCTGGCGGATGCCAGAATGTATGCCCATGACATCACAGGCGACCTGGGGAACGGGGCTTCGGCCTTTATCGACTGGTGCGTGCTGCTGAATAAAGAGGGCGGGCCAAACCATGTAAACAATCTGGTGGATGCGCCGATCATGTATGATGCAGAGACGGATACGATGGAAAAGAAGCTGTCCTATCACTATATCGGCCATTTCAGCCGTGCAATCCTGCCGGGAAGCGTGCGGATCGGATACAGCCGGTTTACGGATCAGCTGGATATGACCGCGTTTAAACGGCCGGACGGAAAGCTGGCAGCGGTTCTGGTGAACCGTACGGCAGAAGAAATGCCGGTATATATCCGGCTTAAGGGACAGGTCATCCCGCTGACGCTGGCCGGGGATGCCATTGGCACGGTGCTGATCAGCGAAGCCTGATCACCAGGGCGAGGATCGGCGGATTTCCGGGCCGGTTGTAGTAATCGGTGCGGATGACCAGGTAACGCCGGGAGTCCAGTTCCTTCAGAAAGGAGAGAAGGGCGTCGCGCTCCGCATAGCCCGTATCCCCTCCGCTGTAAATGGTCAGACAGATAAAGCCGCCCTTTTTCAGCAGCTCCAGGGAGAGGTTCAGCGCCCGGAGGCTGGTGTCCGGCTGCGTGGAGATTCGGTG
>JAHZHG010000177.1:1461-4039 GCA_019420425.1 Clostridiales bacterium | reverse complement strand
CCGCATATTGATCCATGTGGGCGTGGGAATCCAGTATCAGGGTATAATTTTCAGGCAGTGCCTCCGTTTGGAGACGCTGCCTTGTGCATTCCAGAGCTTCTTTTTGGATATCGAAGGCCAGCACCCGGCCGGAGGGGCCGGCGAGACGGCTGAGAAAAGCCGTATCGTTTCCCTTTCCCATCGTAGCGTCAATGCAGAAGGAGCCGGGCGCGATGTGCGGGGCAATTACCTGATGGCACCAGGCGGTAACGGGATAGTTTTCCATGGCGGGGCCTTCCTTTACAGATAAATGATCAGCAGACCGGTCATGATGCCGAAGAGGACAAAGAAGGTGGGCAGCTTTCTGTGCTGGCCGAACATGGCCTCCGGCATGATTTCCCCGAAGATGACAAAGAGCATGGCGCCGCTGGCCACGCCCAGGCTCAGGGAAAGCCCTGTTGGGCCGATATCCCCGATCAGATAGCCGAGGACGGCGCCCAGGATGATGGGGGTGCCGCAGAGCGCGGTCAGAATGACTGCCCGAACAGCGGAAAGTCCTCCGCCGATCAGGGGAACGACGACGGACATGCCTTCGGGAATGTTGTGTATACCGATCATCAGGGCGAGCGTGAGCGCCGCGCCGGTGTGGGTGCTGACATCGCTTGCGTAGGGGGCGCCGATGGACATCCCCAGGGTAATGTTGTGGACGGCAATGGCTGCCGCCATGACAAAGCCGGCCTGGCGCAGGGAAGCGCGGTCAGCCGCACCGTGGCCGCCGTGATGATGGCCGCCGTGTTCATGGGTGTGCGCGACCCCGGTTTTGCGCTCGATCAGCTTATTCAGCAGATAAACCAGCAGTGCGCCTCCGGCAAGGCCTAAGAGCGTCAGGCCAAGGTGAAATGTAGGGCGCGCAGAATCCGCCTCCAGAGCATCCGGGATCAGGTCAAAGCAGACAATACTCAGCATAATGCCGGAGGCATAAGAGAGCAGAAGATGGATCGAACGGTCAGATTTCCGGTGAATGTACACGCCGGCAAGGCCGCCGATTCCGGTTCCCACAACTCCGGTAACGGTGGTAAGGCAGATCAAAAATAAGAGAGTGTTCATTCTATCAGTCCTTTTTCTATCGTCTTTGACCATTTTAGTCGGTTTCCCCGATAATTGCAAGTGAAACGTGGAGGTCCTCCGGAAAAAACGTGTTGTGTAATCGGGGGAAAAGATTTACAATAAGGAGAAGAACGCAAGGAAAGGCGGGTAGCCCCATGAACTGCAGACAGGCCCAGAGACTGATTACCTCTTATGTAAAGAATAAACTGACCGGAAAGGAACTGGAAGAGTTTCTGCTTCATGTGGAGGCTTGCCCGGACTGCTATGATGAGCTGGAGATTTACTACAGCATATACCATGCGCTGAACCAGATGGAGGATGCCGCCGGCGGAGAATATGATTTCCGCAAGGCACTGAATCAGCAGCTCCTCCGTTCTGAGCGTTCTGTGCGCAGCCGGAAGTTCAGCCGCGTGGTTTATTTGGTGATGGTTTTTCTGGCCGAAGTGGTACTGGTCATGAGCCTTGCCGCAAAGCTGGGAATAACGATTGAATATTCGCTGGATAACGAGACAGAATATCAGTCAGAATACGTTTCCGAATACCCGTCCGAGGCACAGACGGAAGATCAGACAGAAGGAGCAGACAGATGAGCGAGAAAATTGTACTGGTGGATGGACACAGCATTTTAAACCGGGCTTTTTACGGAGTTCCCCATTTAAGCAATTCCAAGGGCCTGCCGACAAATGCCGTATACGGATTTTTATCCATTCTGTTTCATATTCTGGAGGAGGAGCAGCCGCAGTATCTGGCGGTTGCCTTTGACATGAAGGCGCCCACCTTCCGGCATATCCGTTACCCGGAGTACAAAGGGACAAGAAAGCCGATGCCGGAGGAGCTGCGAGAGCAGGTCCCGATAATGAAAGAAATGCTGGAGGCCATGGAGGTCCCGCTGATGATGCTGGAGGGCTATGAGGCCGACGACCTGCTGGGAACCGTCTCCCGGCAGATGGAGGCTGCCGGCCTGCAGGTGGTTATCGTTTCGGGGGACAGGGATCTTCTGCAGCTGGCTACGGATCACATACAGATCCGGATGCCAAAGACCAACCGCACAGGGACTGTGGTGGAAAACTATTACGCTGCAGATGTAAAAGAAAAATACCAGGTAACCCCTCCGCAGATCATTGAGCTCAAGGCCCTTATGGGCGATGCCTCCGACAACATCCCGGGAATCCCGGGTGTCGGAGAAAAGACAGCCACCAAGCTGATCATAGAGTACGGCAATATTGAAAACGCCTATGCCCATGTGGAGGAGATCAAGCCGAACAAGGCCAGGGAATCCCTGCGGGAGCATTACGATCTGGCCGTGTTGAGCAAGGAACTGGCTACGATCAATACCCAAAGCCCCTTCACCCTGGATCTGGAGCAGGCCAAAATCAAGAATTTATACACGCAGAAAGCCTTTGAGCTGTGCCGCCGGCTGGAGCTGAAGAAATTTTTCCCCCGGTTTGCGGGCATGGACAGCGAAGAGAAGACTGCCCTATCCTGCACCCGG
>JAHZHG010000177.1:0-1451 GCA_019420425.1 Clostridiales bacterium | reverse complement strand
CCGGTGCCGGGAGCTTTCTGAGACGGAAGCGGTATTTGCCAGTCTGGACGGACAGAAAAGCCTGGGCTTTTTCCTTGTCACAGAGGGGAAGCGCCTGCTGGGGGCCGCGCTGGCCGTTCCCGGGGGAAGGGCGTGGATGATCGAGGTTTCCGGCTTTGTCACGGAGGCTTATCTTGAGGAGAAGCTGCTGGCCTTGCTGGATGGCTGTGCGGAGGCGGTTACCTGTGGGTTGAAGGAGCAGCTGGCCTTCCTTGAGGGCTGCCCGCAGGAGCATGTGGAGGATGTGGCCATCGGCGCCTACCTGCTGAACCCGCTGAAGGATTCCTACCAGGCGGATGATCTGGCCAGAGATTATCTGGACGAGGGAGTATCCCCGCTGTCGGCGCTGGTCGGAAAGCTTACCCTTGGACAGGCAATGGAGACGGAGCGGGAAAAGGCGGTAAGTTACAGCTGCAGCGTTGCGGACATTGCCGTGCGCAGCTGGCCGGTCATCCGGGAAAGGCTGGAGAGCGAAGGCATGGGACAGCTTTACCGGGAGATCGAGATGCCTCTGGTTTTTACCCTTGCAGACATGGAAAAGGAAGGTATCCTTGTACAGGCGGAGGAGCTGGCTGAATACGGCAGCCGTCTGGTGGGAAGGATTGCGGAGCTGGAGGAGGAGATTTATGCCCTGGCCGGAGAAGCCTTTAATATCCAGTCGCCAAAGCAGCTGGGAGTTATCCTCTTTGAAAAGCTGGGTATGCCGGGAGGGAAAAAGACGAAAACAGGATATTCCACGGCGGCAGATGTACTGGAAAGGCTGGCAGGGGAATATCCGATTGTGAATAAGATTCTGGAATACCGGCAGCTGACAAAGCTGAAGTCCACGTATGCCGACGGCCTGGCCGCATTTATTGCAGAGGACGGGCGGATCCATACCTCCTTTAACCAGACGATTACGGCCACCGGAAGGCTGAGCAGCACGGAGCCGAATCTGCAGAATATCCCGATCCGCATGGAGCTGGGGAGGCTGATCCGCAAGGTATTTGTGCCAAAGGCCGGGGCAAAGTTTATCGACGCCGACTATTCCCAGATCGAGCTGAGGGTGCTGGCACACATTTCCGGTGACGAGCAGCTGATCGAGGCGTATCGGGAGGCGCAGGATATCCACCGGATGACCGCATCCCAGGTATTCCATGTGCCCTTTGATGAGGTGACGGAGCTGCAGAGACGGAATGCAAAGGCGGTCAATTTTGGAATTGTGTACGGCATCAGTTCTTTTGGGCTGAGCCAGGATCTGAGCATTACCCGCAAGGAGGCCCAGGATTATATCGAACAGTATTTCCACACCTATCCAAAGATCAAGGAATTTCTGGACCGGACGGTGGAGCAGGCCAAACGCGACGGCTATGTGACCAGCCTTTACGGCAGAAAGCGGACCGTTACGGAGCTGTCCTCCTCGAATTTTATGC